>JAEYUK010000092.1 GCA_023432655.1 Pseudomonadota bacterium
CGGTGAAAGCGCGGGACTTATCTTCCTCAAGAAGAGAGAGTTCCTTTTGCCATTCGATCTCGAGTTTTTGTCTAAGAATTTCGTAGCGTTTATTAACGACATCAACCTTCTCCACATGGGTGGAAAGTTCTTTCTGATGGCGATCTTTTTTTGCCTGCATGGCCAATCTTTTTTTAAGCAAGATTTCCACCAGTTCCTTGGCTATTTTCACATTCTGGGCCAGATCTTCACTTTCAAAATGTAAAAACGAACCGGTTGTAAAATGGACTTTGGTGATGCAAGTATCGTACTGAGGAATTTTCAACAAAAAATAATCGTTGGTTCTTCCTTCTATTAACCCCACGCATCTCATGTCTGGATAAGTCTCATTCCAGAACTCTACTCTGTCTTTTCGATTTAAAAACTTGATGTTTTCAAAATCGGTGCGAATTCTTGCCAAACGGGCCTTACTATTGAGACGCGAAATTCTACCGGTAAAGTGATTGCCCCGTTCATCAGTGGCAGACTCCTGAGGCTGTGCCCATACTTGAGCGACATGAAGAATCATGAAAATAATTAATAACTTGGCCATAATAAGATTATGCCATGGTCCTGATTATTTTCGAGAAGGAATTATTCTTTTCTAAGGATAATACTTGAGCGGAATTCTTTTTCGTGCAGCGGCTCTTCATACTTGAGCACTCTCATCCCTGGAAACAGTTTGAGGAGCTCCTGCTCATTGAGATAGGTCTCTTCGTCCGAGACTTTTTTATTCTTATTTTTTTCCCGGGTGGTGTGTGCTTCATAGATCAGAATCCCTCCTGGTTTTAGCCAGGATTTGATTTTTTCTACGAGGGCACGATCGACATAGTAAAAGCAGATGATGGCATCGAAAGACTCCGGGGCAATTTTGTAATCACTTAATGAGGCCACAACCCCTTTAATTTTGACACCGAATTCCTGTGCCAAAAGGTAAGATTTTTTGACGGCGACCGAACTGATATCCACACCTGTAACTTTATAACCTTTCTGGGCAAGGAAAACAGCGTTTCGACCTTCCCCCATACCCATATCAAGAACCGATCCCTCAAAGGGAATGTACTGATAATTTTCAGCTAAAAACTGGGCGGGAGATTTACCATAGATGAAAGTTGGTCTTGAATACTTCTCATCCCATTGGGTTTTTGAATCCTGAGAAGTTTTAACTCCCGTTAAATGCTGAAAACGGTTTCCGGAAATAGGGTCTCGCGGAGCTGCCACAACAGTTTGAATCATGAGGAATAAGACAAGGATGAGGATCTTCATACTTCCTGGGGTGTATCATCTTTAATTTCATCTGAAAAGACTGTCTCTTCAGGCTGATCAATGTAGGAAGTTTGCGCCTCCATGACCGGTAGATCGGTGTGAATACCAAGTTCAGCGTCCAAATAAAGATTTAAGGAAGCCAGAATTTTACCCATGCGTGCAATCTTACGATTAATAAAATCTTCCACCGTATTCGGCATATCTTCCGTCTGATAAAGATACCAACTGGTTTCTTCCACCAGACTGTAGTACTGATCGAGAGTTGTGATGAGTTCAGTGCTACAATGGGAGAGATCCATGATAGTTGTTCCCTCATAGCGATTGGTAAATATTCGTGGAAAATGTTCTCGTGTTCTTCTTAAAGCAAAGATTTCCAGATATTCATTTTTTCGATCTTTAATTCGATTAAAAAGATTATTAGCATCAAGCTTCAGTAACAGAAGTACTCTTTGAGTCAGTTCATCATTTTTACTTTTCATGAAATCGCCCCGACTCCGGCCCGTCGGCCACCTGGCCAACGTAAAATATTTTGTTCCGATTTAAGTTCATAGTAGCGCGAAATCTTCTCTGAAAGAAGACCGGCATCAATGGGGTACTTCATGAAATAATAATTTTTCTGTTTGTAATAAACTTTTGAGTCACTTAAGCGGGAAAAACTTGAGAGTAACATAAAAGTCAGTCGTTTAGATTTCAAAACATACTTTAAAAGCGAACGGACTTTTTCATTATAAAGCTTCATCTCTCTACTATCTGACACCGAAGAAATGACAATAATCTGAGATTGTTCGCTGGCAGAGAGAATCGACTGCAGTTGGTCGATGCGGATCGGTACCAACATATGGCCCAGCTCTTTGAGATGCTTATTGAAAGTATAAAATGCCGAAGGCAAACTTTCACCGAGGGTGAGGTAGAAAATAAATGATGTGTTTTCAGAAGGTTTCATAATCTCCTTGTCGGAGATTAGAAACGAGACTTAAACCACCCTAGGAATTTCCTGATAAAACCAATCAGTATTCCCAGACCCATTGATACGAAAGCATTCCCCCCGACTGAAGTCGCAGGCCCCACCGTGCCACAACTTAGCGCCTGGGACTCAGAGGTCTCTTTATAGGCCAGAGGTGAGATATATCTCGTGAGCTGCCGCTCTTCTGTCTGAGCATTTACATCAGTCATTCCCATCACATCATCATGGTGGATTCCGGTATAGGGATCCTGTAAGGTAGGCGCCATAATCGCCAGACCATTTTCCGAATGGTCGAGTCCCATGGTGTGACCTAATTCATGGATCAAAGTCGTTCTGAGATTTTCCTGGTAGCTGTTGAGCGGGTGTTCGCCGTTCACCACGATTTCAGTCCGGGCGAAGTAAGGACCATTAGTGTAGCGAATCGCCACCGCTAAGACCGAAAGCGGGTCCATCTTCGTTTCTTCCCGGAAGTTAGTAGACCACCGGATAATGTTACTGCTTCCTGAACCGGAGAGATCCCAAAGCGATAATCCTGTATGATTTTCCCATTCAGCGATTGATTCCTGGGCCAACCTGGATAAGAGGTTCTTCATCTGGGAATCTTTTGCTTCAACGACGATATTAATGGGCAGAGATGCCCAATAGAAGCCATTGTTAAAATCTTGGGTGAACTTATAGCCCCAAGCTGGCAAAGACATTGAAAAAATAATCAGCCATTTGATCCACATGATTTTTCTTCCTGAAAAATTGTTACTCTAGATCTTTTCAATCCAACATAATTTTCCGTTCCTGGCGAAGACACGATATTCCTCATCGGCTTCCACCTTGAATGGACCATTACGCAAGATATCTACCAATACTTTCTCTCCAAGCTCCCCTTTAATGGTATGAAGGTTTTCAAAAACCACCTTGTTGGCAGAAAAAAAATCTTCTGCTCCCACCGGTTCAATAACTTCCTTCACTCTTCCTTCGAACTGGCTCGGGCAATCCTGTGCACCGACTGTCACTACCGCCTGAGCGGAAAAAGAAGAGACCATCAAAAACGCAAAAAAAACTTTTTTCATGCCTGACTCCCTGGCACTTAGAGTGATCTGCCAGCATCCTGCCAGCGTTTCGTTCCCTCTATATTGCACGGAAGATGCCAATGGCCGAGAGAGGCTAAAATGTATTAATTACTATCAGGAGTTTATTGGTCGGGGACAAAAGGTAACTGCAGGAAATAAAAAGGGCACCACTGAGGGTGCCCTTTGTCGTCAAACATTTGCGGTAGGCAAAAATTACATCATTCCGCCCATGCCACCCATGCCACCCATGCCGCCCATGCCTGGAGCGCCGTGAGCATGATCATCTTTCTTAGGAAGATCAGCGATCATGGTTTCAGTAGTAAGCATAAGTCCAGCTACAGAAGCCGCGTTCTGAAGAGCAGAACGAGTTACTTTTGTAGGGTCAATGATACCGGCCTTAACAAGGTCTTCGAACTTGTCATCACGAGCGTTATAACCGAAAGCTGCGTTCTTAGATTCGATAATTTTGTTAACAACAACAGCTCCATCAAGGCCTGCGTTGAAAACGATCTGACGAAGAGGCTCTTCGATCGCACGACGAATGATTTTGATACCAGCAGTCTGCTCATCGTTTTCGCCTTTAAGGCCTTCGAGGACTGTAGAGGCATGAAGAAGAGCTGCACCACCACCAACGATGATACCTTCTTCAACTGCTGCGCGAGTAGCGTTTAAAGCGTCTTCAACGCGGTCTTTCTTCTCTTTCATTTCAGCTTCAGTTGGAGCACCAACACGGATAACAGCAACACCGCCAGCAAGCTTAGCTAGACGCTCTTGAAGTTTTTCTTTGTCGTAGTCAGAAGTTGTCTCAGCAATTTGCGTACGGATAGCAGCAACACGTGCATCAACATCTTTCTTATTACCAGCACCATCAACGATTACTGTGTTTTCTTTGTCGATAGTGATTTTCTTACAAGAACCAAGGTCTTGAAGAGTTACTGTTTCAAGAGACATGCCTAGCTCTTCAGAGATCACTTGACCGCCAGTAAGAGTTGCGATGTCTTTAAGCATTTCTTTACGACGGTCACCAAAACCAGGAGCCTTAACAGCTGCTACGTTGAGAGTACCGCGAAGTTTGTTAACAACTAAAGTTGTAAGGGCTTCGCCTTCAACATCTTCAGAAAGAATAACAAGTGGCTTACCTGATTGAACAACTTTCTCAAGAGTAGGAAGAAGTTCTTTCATCGAAGAGATTTTCTTATCTGTGATGAGAAGATAAGGGTTCTCGAAAGTCGCTTCCATTCTTTCAGGATTTGTTACGAAGTATGGAGAAACATAACCACGGTCAAACTGCATACCTTCAACAACATCAAGTGAAGTTTCAGCCGTTTTTGATTCTTCAATTGTGATAACGCCTTCTTTACCTACTTTTGACATAGCTTCAGAAAGAAGTTTTCCGATTTCAGCGTCGTTGTTAGCAGAAATTGAACCAACAGAAGCGATTTCTTCAGCTGTATCAATTTTCTTAGACATGGATTTAAGTTTCTCAATGATTTTTGTCGTAGCGAGATCGATACCGCGCTTAAGATCCATTGGGTTATGACCAGCAGCTACTAGTTTCACACCTTCACGGTAAACAGCTTGAGCAAGAACTGTAGCAGTTGTTGTACCGTCACCAGCATCTTCATTTGTTTTTTGAGCAACTTCTTTTACAAGTTGAGCGCCCATATTTTCGAAAGCATTTTCAAGTTCGATTTCTTTAGCAACAGAAACACCGTCTTTAGTGATTGCTGGAGCACCGAAAGCTTTCTGGATAACTACGTTACGACCTTTAGGTCCAAGAGTAACTTTAACAGCGTTAGCAAGAGCATTGACTCCCGCTAAAATAGAGTTACGTGCACTTTCAGAGTATTTTAATTCTTTAGCTGACATATTTTTCTCCCTTTAGGATGAATGAATTTAATTATTGAAGAATTCCAAGGATCTCATCTTCTTTCATGATGAGATAGTTCTCGCCACCGACTTTAACTTCAGTGCCAGAATATTTACCGAAAAGAACTTTATCTCCAGCTTTCACATCAAGTGCTTTAACAGTTCCATCTTGTAGACGGTAACCGCTGCCGACGGCAACAACTTGACCTTGAGCTGGCTTTTCTTTGTGAGTGTCAGGAATAATGATTCCGCCAACTGTTTTAGTTTCTTCCTCAAGTCTTTTGATAAGAACTCGGTCTTGAAGTGGTTTTACTGTCATAGATCCTCCATAAGTAAATTTTTGCTATGCAAAACTTTAAATTTTAAAATTGTCACGATTGTGCCTTCCAGAAGGTGGGTCTGCCAAGAAAAGTGTCAAGGTTTGGGCCGAAAAAAAATTCTATCTATTGAAAAAAACTAGGATGAAATGACTCATCGAGAGGTAAACCCAGCCTTCTATTTGAAATACCGGCAATTATTACCATATTAAGTTCCCCTAATGAGCACCGATACAGAAGAAACTGTATAATAACGTTAAGCATTCTCAAGGATCGATGATGCTGATAGCCCTGACTCGAAAAATTTGTCCCTTTCTTGGCCTCGCCTTAGCGACGGTAGGTTGTGGAAAAAAGATTTCTGAGGCCAAAACTCAGCCGGCCAATAATACTGAACATCAAGAGCTACCTTCGACTTATATTATCCAGCTCGACGGTTCTCAGCATTCCAAACAAAGCTATTCGCTACCAAAAAATGCTCTCTTTCAACTTCCCGACAGAATCAGGGTTCGTTCTGGATCAACTCTGAATAAAGTGGTCGATATTGTTTATGATGTTGATCCCTATGATCCGGATGTCTTTGACTTTAAATGTTCTTATGTCACTTCTTCAAACCCGTCAGAGATGATTTTAAATTATTGTGAAAATGATAATGGCAATGATTTCTACGATACGAATTCTTATTTCCCCCTAAAAGAAGGCCAGACCATCGTCATGAAATTCTCAGGCGCTTCTTCCCCGGATCTCATCGTCGAAGCTATCTACAGTATGAGATGGAAATAATCTTATTATTCTTGTGGCTGGGCGGAAGCAGGTCTTCGGTTATAGTCATGCGGCCGGTTATAATCAAGCTCTCTTGATATATCTTCTTTATAAGATGGACTCAATCCTTCAAATCGTTTCGCATTGACCAGTAGTCGGTAACCATCAGTGAAATTATGGTGAGCCGTTCTCATCAAGAGCAAATAGTATTCTTCTTCAGTTAATGAACTTTCAAAGCGCCCATAGTAAGCTTCGAAAAGTTTGTAATCCTTTAAGGAAGAGATGTAGGCGAGCGTTTTCCCCTTATCGGCTCCTCTCTCAAGGAAGAAGTCAATTAGCTGCGGATCTTTCTTTTTCACGATAAAATACATTAAGCTTTGCTGGACAATGAGTGGCTTAGAGTTAATATCCTTCACCAAATCATTGCGGGTTTTAATTTGCTCCGCAGATGAACGAGAAATAAAATCTATCTGTTCATAACCTTTTTTCACACTAAGAAAGCCCCAAACAAATGTCACCAACATGGCCGTAATCGTCGGGACAGTTACTTTCCAATGAAAAAAACCGCCTAACCAATGACGAATTTTTTGAGGGGTCGATACATAATAATTAAAAGGCAGTCCTGCCATCATTTTATGGGCAAGAAAATTCATCCGTGTCTCAAGTGTTGGATGAGTGGAGAAATTTTGGCGAATCCAGGAAACCAGCCTGTTTTCTTGGTTCTTTTTTTGAACCTGTCTCTTCAAGTACTCTGGTAGTTCTTCCGTGTTGGTTAACTTAACCAAAGCCGAGTTGAGGGCTTCATAACTTGCCCCTAACTCCATCACCGCATAGGCATCAGCTTCAAATTCATGGGACCTGATCGTATCAAAAAATAGTGAATAATTAAAAAAGATCCAGAACACGGTTACTAAAACCAACCAGGAACTTATGGCAGAAGAGTGTACAAAAGTATCTTCGCCCCAATAGAGGTGGCAAACACCGAGAACGAAGAACATTAAGAACATGATACCGAAGAATACCACGACGAAATTCTTCATGAGTTCGATCACTCTTTTATGAATATGCCGATTGGCAATGTGAGCGACTTCGTGAGCGATAACTGCATCGAATTCTTCCATCGTAAGTGTTTTTCTCAAACTTCGGCCGATAAACATTGTTTGATTGGAGAATCTAAGAAGTTTAAGTCCTACGACAAACGCATTTTTTATGTCCGTTTCTATCCAACGAACACGCATTTTATTCATTTTAACTTGTTCTAATCTCTTATCAATGATGGCCAGGTACTCAGGTTCCGTTATTTCCCGATTCGGAATCAATCGAAGCATGAGGATCACAGAGCAGGCGATGGTTAAAACGGAAACAAAAATAATATTTAACAACATTCCTAAAAGCCACCAGTTCCCCCACTCTTCATAAACACTGTCTTGAAAAGCATAGTTAATGAGAGAGTAAACTAAAATCGGAAGAAGGATGATGGCAAAGTTCACTCTTAGATCACGAATGAGGTGTGCCTTGAAAGCTTGGTAAAGACTTAGCTCCGTTTGTTTTTCAACATAACGAATGAATAATTTATAGAACCAGAAACCAACAAAGATGAGGGTAATGTAGATGGTGCCTAGTCCAAGGATTCCAATCTCGGCAGCCTGATCGGTAATGAGGTGGGCGACAATCATCGCCAGAAAACCTTCGAAGACAAAAATATAGAAATGATGACTTAAAATCATTTCCCGATGACCGGGGTTTTCAGCTTCGATCAATGAAGATAGGAAGGCGCTTCGTTCTTTGATGAACTTTATCCAATTGAAAACAATAGCAAGGACCATGAACAAGAAATAGAGCATGCGCTTAACTCTCCAGTAAACTTATCGGAATTTGGGAGAGAAAAATAAGGGAAAAGACCCAAGTGGAGATTAATGCCTAAGTTAAGGAAAAATGATGGAGTACTTGATGTTTGCGGTCGGAATGAACTTTAAAAACACAATTCTTCGTGGCCAATCACCTGAATGGTGTCCGCCACATTACCTAGACCCAGCTTTCCTAGGCTCGCCTTGACTCTTACCGGATACTTCACCGTCGTTAGTCCTGTGCAGTTGTAGCCAAGGGCCTTCTCGTTAATTAACGTTTGTGTGTAGTTAGCGAGTAAAGCATTAAGCCTTGCCTGGGGCATGTCCTTTTCAAATTGCTCGAGACAAAGTTTCCGGCAAATCCTCTGATTCTTTCTCGAGTAAGAGCTAAATTCTTCGAGTTCATATGTTTTCAGAACAGTTTCTGGCATCTCATGGGACGCAGTCATTGGGGCATAAACCCGCACTTCGCAGTCACAACCAATAGCAAAAACTTCGGCACTCATAAGAAGGAGTCCGCATAAAAAAATCTTCATACCGATCTTATCGGCAAAAGCTTTAACTACTTAAGATCGTACCAGTTGGCCCCAGATCCCATTTCAACCTTTAAAGGTACGCTCAGGGTAACCGCCCCTTCCATTTGTTCCTGAACCAGAACCTTCATTTCTTCCAGCTCTTCCGGTACAACATCGAAAATGAGTTCATCGTGAACCTGTAGGATCATTTTGGTCTGGAGTTTTCGTTCCTTCAGAATCCGCTGGATGTTAATCATAGCGAGTTTAATAATATCGGCCGCTGTCCCTTGAATCGGGCTATTGATCGCAACTCGTTCTGCCATGGCCTTAACCTGGCGGTTCGTGGACTTGATATCCGGAAGATTTCTTTTCCTGCCAAATAATGTTTCAGCGTACCCAGTCTCTTCAGCTTTTTCTTTCAAACCATCCAGAAAGCTTTTTACCCGGCTGAATTTTTGAAAATAATTAGTGATATATTTCTTAGCTTCGCCCTGGGAAATATGAAGAGTCTGAGAGAGACCAAAGCTAGTCTGTCCGTACATTAAACCAAAGTTAATGGCCTTAGCACTGTTTCTCATGTCTTTAGTGACTTGATCTAGTGGTATATCAAAAATTTCGGAAGCTGTCTGACGGTGAATGTCCCGATCGTTATGAAAAGCCTCGAGCATGTTCTTATCTTGAGAGAAATGCGCTAATAAGCGAAGTTCTACCTGGGAGTAATCCGCTGACAATAAAACTCTTCCCGGAGAAGCGATAAAGCCTTTTCTTAATTTTCTGCCATTTTCCGTTCTTACCGGTATGTTCTGTAAATTGGGGTTGTCAGAAGAAAGCCTTCCTGTCGCAGCATTACTGGGTTGAAAGTGAGTATGAATTTTTCCCGTTTCAGGGCTAACCATAAGAGGCAGTGCTTTCACATAAGTTGAAAGAAGTTTTTCAATTTCTCTGTAGCGAAGAAGCAGTTCCGGAATGGGATTAAGCTTCATAGCAGCTAACTCCCCTAACACCTCAGCATCCGTGGAATACCCAGTCTTAGTTTTACGAATGACCGGTAATTGCAACTTTTCAAAAAGAAGCTCACCTACTTGTTTGGGTGACCTAAGATTAATTTTGTCGCCAGCCGCGGCGAGTACTTCTTTTTCAATCTCTTCAATTTGCGAAGAGAATTCATTCTCCAGTTGTTTATAGAATGGGATATCGAGTGTGACGCCTTCAAGTTCCATCGCTGCCAGAACTTTTATGAGTGGGATATCCAGATCATCATAAGGTCTTTCCACATCAAGCTCTTTCATCTTAGCGCGGAGGATGGGATAAAGTTCCAGGATCGCCTCTGCTTTCTCACCCTGAAATTTCAACTCCTCCTCAGAAGCTCCACCGAAAAGATCTGTCTGTCCTTTCACCGCAACCGGAAGTTTAAACCCCAGGTATTCTTCGACAATCGTACTCAGATCATGTCGGTACTCAGGGCTTAAAATAAAATGCGCTTGAGCAAGATCAAAGTACTTAAAGTCGGGCGAAACTTCAGCAACGTACGCTAATTGTAACAGAGGCTTCGATTGATAACAGACGACTAAAGGATTGGCCTCATGAAGAATATCAACCATTGTTTTAGCTTCTTCATTACTTAAAAGCAGATAGCCCACTTTTTTTTCCGTCGCGATCGCCATGCCACGCCAGCATTGATGCTGATTCAATTCATCATCACAGACGTGAGTTATCGATATGACTTTTTCCCCC
Source organism: Pseudomonadota bacterium (assembly GCA_023432655.1). Lineage (GTDB taxonomy): Bacteria > Bdellovibrionota > Bacteriovoracia > Bacteriovoracales > Bacteriovoracaceae > Peredibacter. Next base: position 10,354 of record JAEYUK010000092.1, read on the forward strand.
TGGATATTCTTTTTAAAATCATCCAAGGACCAGCTCTCAACGACTTTCTTTGCTGCTTTCTCAATTGTAACTTTGGGGGCCGTTTCAACAACCTTGAAGCTTTCAAGTTTCGCCAGCCAGGATCTAAAGCCTAATTTATTGAGGAAATCTTCAACTTGAGTTGTAACCCTTAATTGATAAGAGGTATCAATTTGATTCAAATTAAGTTCGCAAAAAATTTCCACAAGCTTTTTTGACAGGGCGGCCATATCACTTTTTTCCGCTAAAGCCGTTTGCGATCTTTTGTTTCTGATATTTGCTACGTTTTGCAGGATATTTTCCAGAGTTCCGAATTCTTCCAGAAGATTTTGAGCGCCCTTAGGACCTATTCCTGCGACACCGGGGATATTATCTGAGGTATCACCAACGAGAGATAAAAAATCCACTATCTGTTCCGGATAGACTCCCATCTTGTCTTTAACATCCTCTCTACCGTAGGTCTTTTCTTTCATGGTATCGAGCATCTTGATCGGACCATCCACAAACTGCATCAGATCTTTATCCCCTGAGGCTATCAGGATTTCATCAAAGTCATTTTTCCACTGAACACAGGCTGAGCCAATAATGTCGTCAGCTTCGTAGTTGGGCATTTTAATTTCAGGTAGACCTAAAACTTTTATCAGCTCATCGACTAAAGGAAATTGAGGAATGAGTTCATCAGGTGGTTCCGAACGATTCGCTTTATATTCAGGATAGATATCCTTTCTAAAAGACCCCTCTTTGGTATCACGGGCCACCAGAATGTGTGTCGGCTTATATTTAAGAATCAAATTATGGATCATGGATAGAACCCCATAAACGGCATTTACCGGAGTTCCATCTGGAGCATGAAGAGGCCGAATAGCAAAATAAGCACGAAAGATGTAATTCGAGATGTCGATGATAATTAATTTTTTCATTTTATCCTATGGAAGTGGAACCGGAGGTGTCTCAAACCAATTAGGCTTAGTCTTACGTAAATCCAATCTGGTCCCATCGTTAGCAATAACTGTAGTGTCGGCCATAATATCCCCTAGCCGGTGAGCAGTACTTCCCTTAAACAGCAAGTAAACTTCCATCATTGCCAGAGGTAAGGCAAAGACAGCTGAGAAAACCCATCCCCAAAAAGGGAACACTAAAAAAAACAAAGGTACGGTGAAAGGTAAATTACGAATGAAGGATTGAAAAGCAGAACAAGGAGTTCCATCGATTAAAGAAACAACGCCAAATCCCATGAACCGCTTGCCAATACTTTGACCATCGTAAAGGGAATCAGAAATACAAAGGTATATAATCCCCAGGATAAGCCCCATGGGATAATAGAAAATGGCCCCCAGGATAACCAGGCCAAGATCGATACTTTTAGCAATAAGTCGTGACCATCGTGCCCTTTGCATGGGGCCTGACATAAGAGACTTTCTATTCATCCGGAATATTGTAGCTAAAAAATTGCAGGTTGAACGTATTTTCATTAATTCCGGAGTAGGTTTATCAAGCGTTCTTCTGCTATACTTGTCTCAAAGCTGAGCTTAAGTTAAAGTATGGCGTAGCCCCCAAGGCATGCCGCATAAGGAGAATTTATGGCAAATCTAACAAGTGTAACTTCTGCTAATTTTGAACAAGAAGTTATGAATTCTGACAAACCGGTGCTCGTTGATTTTTGGGCAGAATGGTGCGGTCCTTGTAAGGCCCTTTCCCCAGTTTTGGATGAAATCGCCACAGAAATGGCCGGGAAAGCAAATGTCGTTAAAGTAAACGTTGATCAGGCTTCTGATCTGGCCCAAAAATACGGAATTCGCGGTATCCCAACTTTGATTTTCTTCAAAAACGGTGAAGTGAAATCAACATTAGTTGGTAACCAGCCGAAAGCTGAAATCGTAAAAAACATCAATTCACTATTATAATTTTAGGTGGGCGGACTTCGGTTCGCCCATAAACACTATGAGTTTTATCCGTTCTTCCCTTCTTGAAGCCCAAACAACCCTGAATAAGTTCATTGAAGATGAACAAAACCTAAAACATATCGAACAGGCCATTGGTCTTTTCGTTAACTCTTTTAGAAATAAAGGCCGGGTTTTTAGCTGTGGAAATGGTGG
>JAEYUK010000110.1 GCA_023432655.1 Pseudomonadota bacterium
GTCAGATACAACGGCAAATGGCCCAAAAACGAATGCTCAACGATGTAAAATCGGCCGACGTAATTGTTACAAATCCGACACATATTAGTGTAGCATTGAAGTATGATGGACAAACGATGGTGGCACCGGCGGTAATGGCAAAAGGTGCCGATCATTTGGCGCTTCGAATCCGTGAGATTGCGAAGGAGAATGATATACCCATTGTGGAAAACATTATGCTCGCCCGGACCTTATATAAGACAGTCAAAGTGGGGCATGGAGTTCCACGAACGTTGTATAAAGCGGTGGCAGAGATACTAAGCTTTGTTTACAAATTGAAGCGTAAACAAAAAGCTTTAAAATAGTTTTACAGCTCAGGATGAGCGGCTCTTTTGAGGAGATACCATGGACAGGTTTTTTGAAAAGCTAAAAGTCTTTTCTCAAAATTCAGAACTAGCACTGGCCTTCGGATTAATTATCATCTTAGGTGTGATGGTTGTTCCGTTGCCTCCAGTTATCCTGGATTTGTTTCTTGCCTTCTCGATAGCCATTTCCATTGGCATTCTTTTAATGTCCATTTACGCCAGAAAGCCTCTGGATTTTTCTACTTTCCCTTCTGTCCTTTTGATCACGACTCTCTTGAGATTATCTTTGAACGTGGCTTCTACTCGTAACATTCTTCTTAATGGAGCGACCGAGGGAACGAAGGCTGCTGGTCATATTATTGAAGCCTTTGGGGAGTTCGTCGTTGGCGGTAACTTCGCAGTCGGTATCATCATTTTCATGATCCTGGTGGTGATTAACTTTATCGTTATCACTAAAGGTGCTGGACGAGTTGCTGAAGTAAGTGCTCGCTTCACCTTGGATGCAATGCCTGGTAAGCAGATGGCGATTGATGCTGATTTAAATGCTGGACTGATTGATGACAAAGAGGCCAAACGCCGTCGTGCTGAGGTCGCTCAAGAAGCAGATTTCTATGGATCGATGGATGGTGCTTCGAAGTTCGTTCGCGGAGACGCCATTGCGGGGATTTTAATTACCGTTATCAATATTATTGGTGGAATCATCATTGGAGTTGCTCAGCAAGATATGTCTTTTGGAGATGCTTCCCGAACTTTCACCTTATTAACTGTGGGTGATGGTCTTATCGCCCAGATTCCTGCCCTGATTATCTCAACTGCGGCCGGTATTATTACTACCCGTAATACGAGTTCAGATGCTCTGGGTGAACAGGTTAATAAAGAGTTTGGTGCTCATCCTAAAGCTTTTTATATTACGGCGGGCGCCATTGCTGTTTTCGGTTTGATCCCAGGATTTCCTGGCCTTCCTTTTATGATGATCGGCGGTTTGATTGCCTTTACCGGTTTTAAAATCGAGAAGAATAAAGAGCACGCCAAGGCCCAGGAAGTTTCGAATGCTGTTAATGAAACTAAAGCGAAAGTGGAAACGCTGGAGTCTCTGCTCCCCGTGGAGCTGGTGCAGTTAGAAGTTGGTTATGGAATTGTCAGTATTGTCGATGCTGAACAGAATGGAGACCTTCTGGAGCGCATCTCTCATATCCGTAAACAGTTCGCCTTGGATTGGGGGATCATCCTGCCTTCGGTCCGTATTAAAGATAACCTTGAACTTAAGCCAGGTGGATATTCCATCAAGCTTAAAGGTCTGGAGATCGCTAAGGGCGAACTTATGCCAGATCATATGATGGCGATGGACCCAGGAACCGTGATTGAGCAGATGGAAGGGATTGAAACTAAAGAGCCAGTCTTTGGACTTCCGGCCATCTGGATCACTGATGATCGTAAAGATGAAGCCCAATACAATGGTTATACCGTCGTTGACCTGTCAACGATTGTGGCCACTCATTTAACGGAAGTACTTAAGGCCCATCTCTCTGAACTCTTTGGTCGTCAGGAACTGGTCAATGTTCTGGAGAATTTTAAAGAGAATAATCCAAAGATTGTTTCCGATCTGGTGCCAGACATTATGCCGCTTGGTACTGTGCTTAAGGTTCTTCAGAGTCTCCTGCGTGAAGGAGTTTCTGTCAGAGATTTACGTACAATTCTTGAAACTCTTGCCGAATTTGGACCTTCTTCAAAAGATCCGGAAGCGCTTACTGAATATGTTCGTCAGGCCCTCTATAGGACCATTACTGAGAAGATCAAAGGCTCTCAGGGTGATGTCCCTCTCTTTACTCTTGACCGCAGTCTTGAGGAAGCAGTGGCCCGCTCCATTATTCACACTGACCATGGTTCACAATTAAATCTAGATCCGAAAGTAACTCAGACTATCCTGGCCTCTCTCAATGAGAAGATTGAAGAAGCAACTTCCCAAGGGGAGAAGATGGTTGTTCTTTGTTCACCGGTGATCCGCCGTCATTTCAAGAGGTTGACTGAAAAATTCATTCCCAACATGATAGTGGTAAGCCATAATGAACTAAGTCCAGAAGTTAACATCAGATCTCTCGGTACCGTGAGGTTATAAAGAATGTTCGTCAAGAAGTTCGAAGCTGATACATTGGAAGAAGCGCTTAAAGCAGTAAAACTTGAGCTGGGCCCTGATGCGATTATTTTAAAAACAATTACCAATAATGGTCTTAAAGGTGCGTTTAAGAAAAAGCGCATCGAGATCACAGCGGCCATCTCAGAGAGAAGCTTTGAGAAGAAGGCAAAGGTGGATAAAGTTTTGAACAGCGAACAAAAAGAAGCTTTTTACCAAAAGCCTGCTTCTACCATCAAAGAGTCCATCCAGAAATACAATAGTCATGATACCTCGTCGGGAGGAGGCTACGGCAGCATGGGACTCAACCGTGTGGTTAATACCATTGCCAAAGGGTCTGCGGGACTCGCTGATATGACGACGAAGACTTCATCGCTCATTAAAAATACACTCGATGATTTTTTAACAGAAGAAGACGAAGGATTTGATATCGATTCAGCGGATGAAACACCGGCCCCTGCTCCTCGCAATACGAATCGCGGGAAGTATGCTGAACCACCTCATGAAGAAGTTCGTGAGATGAGAGAACCACGTCGTCCCAGAACGGTTGTAGAAGACTCGGTTGATGTTGGTAGAAATCAAACTCGAGAGACTACACCAGCTGCAGGTCCTGCTTCGGCCATGGGAATGGTGAGCCGTGAAGCTTACAACGAACTTAAGCAGGAACTCAGAACAACTCAAAATAAAATGGAGCTTTTGGAACAAAAGATCCTGGAACTTTCTCAGAACTACCAGTTTAATCAAAAACATTTGAATGAGGCGAAAGGCATTTTTCAGCTTCGTACGACACTGAAAACTTTAGATGTAGATGAGTCTCACATTCTGGAACTGATAAAAAAAGCTAACTATGAACTTTCTAAAGATGATTTAGAAAATCCAGACATCGTTTTTGAGTTTGCTCTTCAAGAGATGGCAAGTTCCATTAATACCGGTATCCCTTTGTTCGCTAAAATTGAAAATGGCGATCCGGTGATCACTGTTTTGGTTTCTGAAGCGGCTTCTGGACAAAGTACAATGGGTACAAAGATTGCAGTATTAAAAAAAGATGTCGTCTTAGTTCAGTACTCGCAAGATGCTCAAAATAACGCCTCCACAGATTTTGCTGCCCAGGTGTTTGGAATCAAGGTTGAAAAGGTTCAAAACTTTTCCGAAGTCATAGGCATTTGTCGTAAAGCTACGGAAGCGGGAAAATCTGTCCTGGTAGATATCCGGCTAGGGAACAGGTTTTCTGATGAAACAAAAAAATTCATTGAGACGCTCAAACGTGGTTTCCATCATGTAGAGGTTTTATGCACGCTTTCAGCGATTCACTCTGAAATTTATAATCGAAAAATAATTGCCCGATACAAGGACATTGTAGATGGTGTTATCATTTCACATGTGGATCTTTGTATGAACTTTGGAGCACTCTTCAATGTTCACAAGGCCCACAACAAGCTTCCTCTCAAATTTTTCGGAACAGGACCAGTGGTGCCGGATGATATTGAAGGAGCAACAGCTGAAAGATTGATGTCAGGTCTATTTCAGTTTTAAATTTTTTTAAGCTCTAGTTCTCAAACTACCAGACAGGATGTCAGGTAGAGCGATCCAGGAGGGATATGCACAAGACCAGCGAGTGGTTACAGTCGTTCAGCACTCACAGCAAATCTTTGAAGAATTCAGATTTACGACGGGCCAGTGATTTTGCTTGCACCAAGGTATCTATCACTGGTGGGAAGGGTGGAGTAGGAAAGACCTCTATCGCTCTTAAAATGGCCCAGGAACTCGCCATTACCGGTCACCGTACACTCTTAATCGATTGCGATTCAAATCTTTCAAATACGGCGATTAAACTCGGCCTGCCTCTGGATAATAAATTTGAAAAAGTTCTTTCAGGTGAAGCTTCTTTGCAGGAATGTATTATCCAGCGAGGAAACTTTCATCTACTTCCCGCCTGCAATGGCTCGGTAGAAGTTTTCGAGTCAAAACTTAACTTTGATGAAATCATCATCGATATCATCACTTCTCATGAACATGAGTACGATTACATTATTCTGGACTGCCCGGCCGGAGCAGGACGAGAAATTCTCACTCTAAATGCTTATTGTGATCACCGCTGGATCGTGGTGACGCCGGATAAATCTTCCATCACTGACTCCTACTCAATGGTTAAACTCCTTTCCCAGCGGTTTGGAATCAAAGATAACCATTTATTGGTCAACATGTACCAGTCAGAAAAACAGTTCCAGAAAGTGGTGCTTACCCTGAGTGAAACGATCGAGAATTTCCTCGGTGCCCGCACCAATATCCTGGGCGGAATCCCTAAACTCGATGTTTCCTCCGAAGGATTTGATACTTTTTTCCTATCTGAAAACAAAAATGAGTTTCATCGCAACTTCGTTAAACTTTTATATGGATTCACCGAAAAAGTGGGTGGACCACTGAATGTTCCCCAACAGGGCACACAACAGTTGGCCTATGAACACGATGTTCACTAAACGGAAAGCTAAGGAGAGCCCTCAATGTCATCACTCACGGCCAAACTAAAAAATTTAAAAGATTATCGCTCTACGGTTGATCCGAAAGTAAAAGATGAAATCATTCTGGAGTACGCTCCGCTCGTGCGCTATATCGCTCAGAAGATTGCTTCGCGTCTGCCGCCGAATATTGAACTCGATGACATGATTTCATGCGGAGTCATTGGACTCATGGACGCTATCGAAAAGTTCGATCCATCTCGCGATAATAAATTTAAAACATATGCTGAATTCCGTATTCGTGGGGCGATCCTCGATGAACTTCGCTCTCAAGACTGGGTTCCTCGCTCTGTTCGTGAAAAAGCCAAAATTGTAGAGAAGGCCTACGCCAAGCTTGAAAAAGATTTCGGCCGTCCGGCAACTGATGAAGAGATGTGTGAGCATCTTCAATGT
>JAEYUK010000131.1 GCA_023432655.1 Pseudomonadota bacterium
GCCGATTTATTCGTCAGTATCGGAACCAGTGGAACAGTTTATCCTGCTGCTGGCTTCCTTCAGACCGCTAAGATGAATGGAGCATTCACGGTCTGTATCAATAAAGAAGAAATTCCTCATACGGCCTGGATTGATCAATTCATTCAAGGACCAGCAACCATAGCAGTTCCGGACTTCTTCAAGATCTAATTTTAAAGCGCTTCAATTCTTCCTGGGCGAGAATTTTGGCCTTGAGGCGAGCTTCGTGGAGAAAGCGAGGTTGGTGAGCAGGCATTTCTACTTCAATGAGTTTTCCCACAAATTCTTTTTTCCATACATTCATAACTTTTATTTTTACGTAGTAAGTATGCTTTTGAGACTGGTAACCATACTCTTCCAGCGCTACAAATTGTCCTTTGGGAGAAGACCCCAGAGTATCAATGACCTGTTTGGGAGTGGCCCACACGCCGGTGGAAAGAGTAATAAAACTCAGGACTAACAATATTTTATTCATGTTGTACCTCAAGCTTTAATGAGCAAGCTTAAGGCCAAAATTAAGATTAGATAATAGTCACTTACCTCCAGGAAATTGTCCCCAGACTGAGAGGGTGTCTAATTTTTAGTCAATTTTAGTGGAAATGATGTTCCCAAAGAATGCGGGATCGGTTCACAAAATTAAGTCTTCCGCGGGAGAAACTTTCCAGAAGCTCAGGCTCTTTATAAATGAACTCCATCAAGCGGTGTGATTTTTTTTGAGTAATGAGTTTATTCACATAACGAAGAAAACTTCTATCACTTTCAATTTCATTCCTGAAGCTTGTGACAACTTCCTTAATTTCTCCAAAGCGAAAACTTGTACTGACCATTTTTTCAATCAGTTTAGTTGCATGAGGAATCGAACATCCGGTTATGTCATGATTAAGTCCCGCCAAACTAATGACTCTTCCTTCCTGATAATAAATGGGCCTAGAACTGGGTAGAACGGTTGTACTCATTTCTTCTCTTAGTACTTTCTCCACTCGCCAACCAAGACTTTGAATCGCCCGGCCTATTCCACTACGAAGTTCTTCCAGATTCATAGAACTAGCATTTGAAAAATGAGAATCTTTTATTAATAAAACATTTGGCGAAAGAGGATAGTAGGAAAAAATTCGACAAGAATCATTATTAGCAATCCGCGTATCATAGAGAACCGGATTATTTAAACCGTGATTAACCTCAAGCTCTAATTCCATTGTCATTGAGTGTTTATAACTGCACTTTTTAAAATGGCAAATATCTCTGGTATCAATCACAAAGGAGCTTTCCTGATTAGCAAGTTCCAAAGTAATGGCATTATTCAGGCGGATGGAATGATGAGAAAGTTTTTCCAATAAAATATTATGCAGGGTTTGACCTTCTATAAGGTGACATGGCCCGTAATAAGTCTTATGAGCATCATTAAGATTGATACGATGTTCATACCAGGTTTTGGAAATGAAAGGTCTCAGCCAGTGAATAGAGTCAAGACAATCACTTTCCCGAAAAGTCCAGACTTCGTGCCTGCCTAAGACCGAAGACTCCTCATAGAGAGTGAATTCTATTTCCGGAAGTGATTCCTTTAACTTATACGCTAAAAGACATCCCCAAATTCCGCCGCCTAAAATAATGACTGGTTTATTCATAGACCGCCTCAATTTCCAGCTCATACTAGAGAACAATTTCTTAGATAGAAAATAACTTTAAATGACACTTAGATTGATTTTTTCTAAAGAAACTTATAAGTTCATTTTTTACCTTCAGAGGAGAGCTCTCATGCATTCATTTGAATCTCATATTCGAAGTGTCCCGAATTTCCCGAAAGAGGGCATCATCTTTAAAGACATTACCCCCCTTCTTCAGGAACGTTTTTCTGAAGTCATTGAAGCAATGTCACAAAATATTAACTGGTCTGAAATCGACTATGTTGTTGGTATCGAAGCTCGCGGCTTCATTCTAGGTGCGGCCATGGCCCAGCTAAATGGAAAAGGCTTTATCCCAATGAGAAAAAAAGGGAAACTTCCTCCACCCGTGATTGCCGAATCCTATCAACTTGAATACGGCACAGATACGCTGGAGATGATTCAAGAGTCAAAACCTGCGCGAGTAGTTTTAGTGGACGACGTGTTGGCCACCGGCGGAACGCTGAAAGCTGCTGCAGCTCTCTGTGCTAAGAACCAACTGGAAGTCAAGGCCATGTCCCTCCTTATTAACCTGACTTTTTTAAATAAGTTTAAAGAAGAAGGCCTACCGGTAGTTTCTGTCCTTAATTACTAAACTCTTTAAATACTCCCGAAATCGATTACACTTTTATTATGTGGATCATTTTGGGAGTTCTTTTATCATTTGGGGCCATGGCCCTTGAGCCCTTTGAGAAATTGAACAACGTTAAAATTTTGCGGGTCTTACCAGATAACGTCATCGTCCTCAATCGAGGGTTAGAAGACGGTATTCTGCGGAATGATCATGTTAAGATCTCGAGTGATATGGTTGGGTATAGCGCTCGGGCCATCTGTCTTAAGGTCAACCGCGATCTCTCTTACTGGAGGCTTTACCGGGTCCCCAATGCTGAAGCCTTTTCCTTGGATTACACTTACTCCATTACTGGTATGGCCGATAAAGAAATCCCTGCTCAAGTCGCAAAAGTTCGCGATACTCGGCATAGCTTTGAAGAAAAGAAGAAGATTGATCCAGGTCCTGACCCTTTTAGTATCAAAACTGATCTACCCAGCAAATTAACTGAAAGAGATTTGATTAAGGCCGAAGGTCCTGAGCGCAGAAAACTCTTTATTGAGAAGACTCTGAACAAAGATCAACTTCAAAGAGACCTTAAAGACTACCGGATCTCCGTCTACGCTTCGCCTTTTACTCGTCAGTCCATTAACGAGGGTGAAAGTCTCCGTTATGGATTCCGCGGCGGCAATATTGCTTCAAAGTACCGGCTCCTCACCCAATTTGAACAGCAACAAACAAAACTTAAAGATCCAGTGACGAAAGAATCCGTTTCAACCAGAAGTACCACGGGCCAGGCGCAATTTGTGATTCATCGTCTTACTTCTTCGGTTTCTTCCCTATCTCTTGTCAATTACAACTCTCAGCGCTTCAGTGAACTCGCAACTCCTGAACAGCATTGGCAAGCAGGGCCTCTGGGTTTTACCTGGCATATTTATGAGTCGGACACCTGGGAATATATGGATCTGTCTTACATTCCACTTTACGACATGAGAAATACCGAAGTGATGAATGAGAATGGTGAAATTACTACGGAAGAAAAAAACGGTCTTCGCCACGGTTTTCGTTTAGCTTTTAAAACCAGGATTAACGAACGCGTGGCCTTTGAGAATCTTTTGTGGGTGAAACCCTTTCAGGATCTCGCAAGCTGGGAGCTCGAAGGCGATAATCTCAACTTATCAAATGACTTAAAACTGATTTTTAGTCTCACCGATAATCTCTTTTTTGATTACAACTTCGTTTATCAAAAAGACAAATTATGGAAGACCTTGAGTAAACTTCCAGAGTCTAACACCATCAATTCCATTAATGTCCGTTATGATTTTGATATCTAAGCGCGGGTAAACCAGCTTAAAAATTCTTTGTTACCTGACTTCCCTTCTATCGGTGAGTCGATGGTCTGGTGATGAATCCAACCATGGGTTACAGCAAAGGCCACCACTTCATCTAAGACTTCTTTTTGAACCGCAGGATCCTTGATGACATTATCTTTAGGAAGGCGATCACGGCCCGCCTCAAACTGCGGTTTAACTAACGCCACAAGGTCAGCACCAGGCTTCAGAAGATTCTTCACAGCATCCAGAACCTTGGTAATGGAGATAAAGGAAAGATCCATCACCGCTCCATCAGCGAGCTCTGGTAACGAGTCTAGCTCACGAATGTTAGTGCCTTCCATGTTGATGACTCGGGAATCTTCCCGGAGCTTCTGGGCCAATTGATCATGACCCACGTCGATGGCGTAAACTTTGGAGGCACCATTGTCCAAAAGGACTTCAGTGAAGCCTCCGGTGCTAGCTCCAACATCTAAAAAAACTTTATTCTTAACAGTGACCTTAAATTCACTTAGGGCCTTCTCAAGCTTAAAGGCCCCACGGCCCACGAAGAGTTTCGTGTTCACTTCAATCAGAGCTTCGCTGTCGATGATTTCACCGGCCTTCTTGATCACCACTCCGTTCACAGAAACATCCCCGTTTTCAATCAAGCTCTTGGCCTGTGAACGACTAGCGACAAGACCTTTATCAGCTAAAATTTTATCGGCCCGATCTTTCACGGAGCGAATTCTCCTGCAAAGCAGAACTTAACTTCGCCCGAGTAGAAGATTTTTTCGCCAATAAAAACGTGCTGAGTTCCACCTAAGGTTTTAAGAGTGATATTTCCACTCCAGCCCTTCCAGTGATTAAGAGCGAGACCAGTGGCGGTGAGACCTGTTCCGCAGGAGAAAGTTTCATCTTCCACCCCGCGCTCGTAAGTGCGCACATAAGCAGTCTTCTCACCCTCAAGAATCTGCACAAAACTCACGTTAGTCCCGTTAGGAAACAATTTATGAAAACGGTACTGAGGGGCCCGGGATTTTAAATCGATCCGTTTCACATCGTGAACGTGAAAGACCAAATGAGGGACACCGGTATTCACATAAAAAACGTTGTTGTACTCATTGAAGATAGAAAGATCATAAATATTTTTATCTTTTACTTCTGACATCTCAACGGCAAAAGCTCCGTCCTTGCGAGTGACCTCATAGGCGCCATTCATGGTCTTAATTTTGTAAGAATCTTTTTTGGCCGCTTTCGAATCATCCAAAAAAGTCACAAGACAACGGATTCCATTTCCACACATTTCAGCTTCACTGCCGTCAGCATTAAAAATGCTCATCCGCCCATCAAAGCCCTCTTCTGAGGTGAGAACCAGAACACCATCTGCACCGACTCCAAAGTGACGACTACAGAGATTCTTTACTAATTCCTCAGTTATGGGAAATTTGGGATGATCAAGAACCACGAAATCATTCCCGTTACCTGAATACTTTTTAAATTGAATTTTTGTTTCCATAGGCTTGTTTTATCACAGAAGACAGGCGAAATCTCGCCCAAAGCCTTGAAAAACCGCGTCTTTTAGACCATTTCTCCCAGAAAAGCTAAAACTGATTCTTGGCAATGGTAGGTGGATAAAGTAAATTAAAGACTCGAATTTATGTGGGATTATAGCTCAATTGGTTAGAGCTCCCGGCTCATAACCGGGTGGTTACAGGTTCAAGTCCTGTTAGTCCCACCACTTCTCCTTTCAACATTACAATTTAGTAAGGTTGAGAAACTCTATACCTCAACTGTTACATCCCGCTTATAATGACTCAATGAAGATTCTAGTCATAGAGGACGATCCTCAAATTAATTCCTACATCTGTCGAGGGCTAAAAGAATCAGGATATTTCACTGAGAGTTCTTTCGATGGTAAAGATGGCCTCGAGATAATTCAACATGACCCTAAGGTTGATCTGGTTATTCTGGATCTTATGCTGCCGAAACTTAGTGGACTTGATCTTCTGACCAAGGTCCGAGAAGAAGGGCATCAAGTTCCCATTATCGTTTTGAGTGCCAAAAAAACCGTGGATGACCGAGTCCTAGGACTCCAGAATGGGGCGGATGACTACATCGTTAAACCGTTCTCTTTTTCTGAACTCTTGGCGAGAATTCAGGCGATAACGAGAAGAAAATCTCCTCAAAAAGAAATGCCTACTTCCCTCAACTTTCTAGACATCAAACTTGATCTCTTGGGCCGCAAAGTGACCCGCGGGGATCAGGAAATTGATCTTCAGGTAAAGGAGTTTCAGCTCCTTGAATACTTAATGAAAAACTCAAACC
>JAEYUK010000140.1 GCA_023432655.1 Pseudomonadota bacterium
TCTCTGGACGCGGTGTTGGTGTATCATCAATTTATGCTTCTGTTTTAAAAATGGGTGGCAGATCTGAACTTGAATCTGTTGAAGGCAAAGGGATGACAATGACTCTTACCATCCCTCTACCTGGTAAAAATAAACTGAGTCTTGCCGCTTAGAGTGTTCAATGAACTTAAAAAAAGTTATTTTTTTTCCTGATCCTAAATCTCCTCATACTGAGGAATTAAAAAATATCCTGAATAAAGACTTCTCTTGCTTTGATAGCCGACAGACGGATGAATACGCACAAGTATTCTTACAAAACGGTAAATTTTCTTTGGTTTTCATTGATGCGAAGTCTGCTTTAGAATTTCTTAAAGAGAATAATCGCGAGCTGTCAGAACTTCAGTTTAAGACTTTTTTATTCCTTCCTGTAAATGGAAACTTCAATGCGGAAGCTCAGAAGAAATTAAAAGACCACAGAATACATGTATTCCCTCTAAATGCTAAAGACAAGATTTCTGAGAGTATCCGTGATTATTTGAATAATAATGAAGATGATCAGATTGCGATTGAAGATCTTCAATTTATCATGCCAAAGGATGATTAGATGGCACTCCCTGTGAACATTGCTTCCAAGCATTTTCTTATCTGTGATGATTACGAAAGCATGAGAACTATGATTACTGATAGCCTCAAACAATTAGGCGTTATTAAAATTTCTGCTGCGAAATCTGGAAACGAGGGCTTTAAAATTATTCAGGAAAAGCAGGCGACCGACCCTATTCAATTCGTCATTACCGATCTCATGATGGAGGATGGGTCTGGAATTGATTTGGTTAAGCTTATCCGCGCTGAGGCCCAGACAAAACATCTGCCGGTACTGATGGTGACTTCTAAATCTGAAGTTAGTTACGTTTTAGAAAGTATTAAGGCCGGGGTTAATAATTATATTGTAAAGCCTTGGGCCCTGGATGATTTGGCAAAACGTATTGTTGAAGTGGATGAGAAAGTGTCTAAAACTCCGGGGAAGTAAATCTCCCCGGAGTCATAGAATTTATTGATAGGCGTTTTTTAGTTCAAGATAAATTCTTTCATTCATGTTGCCCGCCCGGGAACACATGAGATCCGTAATATCCAGTTGATAATTGACGTAGGTATCAGTCTGAACATCATAGAACTCGTGATAGCAGTCTGGTAACCCAATAACATGTCCAAATTCATGGCGGATAGTCCATTGAGATTCGTATTCTTCAATCGGTTGATTTGAGTCCATAACGATTTCATTTCCACCAAGACCGTTAACGTGAGGTACGACGCCAGGACGGAAAATAAGAAGTGGCCCATTCGGATAGTTTCCGAAAACAATTTTGAGACCCCAACCTTTCCATTGGAATTCTTGTTCAATATTGTTCTGAAGGTAGGGAATAAACTTTTCGATTTTTGGAGTATTAAAAGGCACAGTTGCTACTTGGCCATTCCATTTAAAATCATGGCGACGGGCATAGGGTGGAATCTTAAAGAAGCTATTCCAAATGGCCTGGGCCGCTTTGATGTATCTATTATAAATTTCATCCAACTTATTTTTAGATACTGCCTTTTGAACTTCTTTTTTACATTTACTTAGTTTTCCTGTGCCATTCACACACATCTGAACCAAGGCTTCTTTAATGGAACCCAATTGTCCGCCAGGGATCATATCAATGTCTCTTAATTGATCGGCCCCAATGTTATTGGTCTTAAGATAATAGAAGCCTCGCACATCTTTGTTGGCCGCTCGGATATATTCTGATCTGTATTGATCGATTGATTTAAAACGGGCGGCACTCTGATAATTACGATCGATGCGGCGGGCATGCTTAATAAATGTAAAATCATCCATTCCTAAAGAAAGGGGAAGATCTCCTCCATTTAAAAGGACGCCTTTCATATGGCCAGGTAATTGAGAAAGAATTGCTCGGGTTTCAATCTCAATTGTTTTAGGTGAATAGACATTGGGCTTATCAATCGGAATCCCACGGCGGGTCTCCGCTGACGTAAGCCTGATCGCAGTTTGTGGAGTTCGGTTTTGATTAACCAGAGCGATCCATTTACTTAATCGGTCACCTAACTTTAAAGCTTCAGTGATGGCCACAGAATCAGTTGTTAAGCTTTTTTGAGCAGAAGGTTTAATCTTACTAAGAACTTCTCGATATTCTTCAGAAGTCATCTCTAGATCCATGTGGACAGGTAGAGCGTGTGTCCAAAAAGATAAAGAAAGTGAGACAGATAAAATGAGTCTTTTCATAGCTTTTCCTTCTCTCGTAGGAGGGGGAGTAAAAGAGCCCGGATTCTAATCTGCTTTATAAGAGTTGAAAACAATTTCGATTGGTTTTAGGCAAAGGTTACCTTGTTTGACACAGCGAGGTACGAGCTTAAACTTGGCCCATGAAAATTATAATCCCGCTGTTGTTTTTCCTAATGTCTTGTAAAACCCCGAGTGTTGAAAAAATCAATCCGATAGATAAGTATATGAACTTTCAGACAGTTGATTCTCTAAAAGAGAGGAATGAGTACCTTGATTTGCTCTCACTTTTAAGAAGGGAAAGAGGTCTTCCTGACCTCATTGTCTCTGAAGTGATGAATGAGGTGGCCCAAGAGCATAGTCAGAAAATGGCCAGTGGGGATGTTCCTTTTACCCATGACGGCTCAACTGAGCGCTGTCAGACGATTTCAAGCGAACTTTTAAGCGGAAAGGTGTGTACTGAAATCATCGCCAAAGGACTGAATAGTGCCGAAAAAGTACTTCAGCACTGGGCCGCTTCGCGCTCTCATCTGGGGCATCTTTTAAATCCTCTAAGTAATCATACTGGTGTAGGAGTCGCTAGTGATAGTTCCGGCTCTCTTTATTGGACACAGATTTTTGTTGAGGTAAAATAAGGCCAATATTGTTCGCAGTTAACTGGGGATGACTTTTAAAGTCCCAAAGACGTGTCTCATGCATAACTGGTAGAAACCACATGTTTCAGTTGAGACACACGAGGCACAAACCGTTTCAGACATGGTAGCGCTCTCAACTCGATTATATTTGATTATCCAAACGTGGCGCTTCGAGCTTGTTTGGGACTTTAAAAGTCATTGGATTTACGAAAAATTTATCCTCATTTATCTGCGAACAATTTAAGGCTAATTGTACTGAATTTTTAAACTGCTCGTTCCGTCTTGCCGTTTATTAAGGACAAGATTTACTGGCAGAGCATTTGTGAGCGCCTTAATATGAGAAATAATGCCTACGAGAAGCCCTCTGTTTTGAATCTGACCCAACATTGAAAGAACATCTTCCAGTGATTCCTGGTCCAAAGTTCCAAAGCCTTCATCAATGAATAAAGAATCAATTTCCGCCTGACCTCGGGTCATTTCTGCTAAGGCCAGCGCCATAGCTAGAGAGACCATGAACGTTTCACCGCCGGAAAGGGTCGATACTTTACGTCTTCCGCCCTCACGGAATTTATCCAGGATAAAAAACTCTGGAGTCATCTTAAGTGAGCGTGTCTGATGGATGATTTCGTATCGTCCCTGGCAGAGCTTTTGTAACTCTTCATTCGTTTGATAGATTAAATTTTCCTCCACCAAAGAGAGGACAAAGGTTCTAAGTTCATCTTTCCCAAGGACTTCACTTAAGCGCTGTTTTCGAGCGAGGGCTTCGTTTAGTTCCCGGTACTGGAGCTCAAAGAGCTGGATTTTATCTTGGGTCTTCTCCCAATCTTGAAGCCTGGTAGAGACACTGGCAAAATTCATTCGGCAGCTATTGACACTGCTTTTCATGATTTCTTTTTCTGCTTTCAATAATTCTTCAAACGGTATGAAAAGCTCCCGTGGAGAGGAAAATGTGAGAGAAAAATCTTTAAGCTTATGGAACTTATCATCTGTGAATTCACCCGCGATTTCTTTAATAAGGTGAATTTCCCGGGTAAAGATCAGGTCATAATCTTTACTCAATTCCATCAGTGGATAGAGTCTTCCGTTCAGATCTTTAAGTAAGAGCTCCTGAGTCTTAAGTTTTTGCTCCTGGTTTCTCCACTGTTCCTGGGCCTTGTGAAGAAGATCCGTTAGTTCCTTAATGAGCTCTGAAGCCTTTTTGCCTTTTAAAGCAGAATTAAGTTCAACTTCCAGGGCGTTAATCTTCTTATTTTCCGTCTCCTCATCCTGAAGAATTGTTTTCTTCATTGCGGCGAGCTTTTCCACTTCCTGCAGAAGGTAAGTTTTCTCCTGGGATATTTTCTCGAGGGCCACTTCATTGTCGATGTATGCCTGAAGAAGGGCATTTTCCCGCTTTAGGTCGCGGATGGAATCCTGGTTAATGGCGGAGACCAGGCCTTTAAGAAGCTTCTCTTTTTCATCAAGCTTTGTATTAATACTTTGAAGGAGTTCTTCGCGGGAAGAGATTTCTCCTTTAAGTTTGGCATATTGTTCTCTAGTTCGTTGGAGTTCGCTTCTTTTTGTCTCAAGGTCCTTTTTATAGGCCGCAAGCTCCCAGTTTTGCTTCTGAAACAGTGTCAGTTTGAGTTCTAGTTCCTGAAGGGACGGGACCGATAGCTCAAGAGTAGGAATAAGTTGTTTTACTTCTTTCTCTTTGTTTTCGATTTCACCCTTTTGTCCCAGAATTTTCTGAGTATAGATTTTTTCTTCTTCCTGCGCCTTTATGAGTATTTTTTGTCCTTGTTCAAAACGGCGACGGATGGACTCCAGATCAGTCTTAAGAAATTTGTCTTTAAGTTCCGGCCATCTTGGGGTCTCCACCGTTTGTTCACAAACAGGGCAAACCCCTGCCTGAGTGGTCAGGGCGTGATCCAAACAGAGGGCCTGTGCATTCAAAACTTCCTGAAGCTTAAGAGTTGCTTCCAGAGGGAAGAGCTCTTCTTGAGTGACAACAATGAGATTTTGTAGGGCCGATACTTTTTCGGTGAGTTTTAAAAGCTCTTCCCGGGCCACAGCGATCTGCTTTACGAATTCGTCATGTTTTATCTGAGAGCGCTGCTTAATCTCAATTTTGGATTGTAATTCCTCTTTCTCTTTTCTGGCCTTCTCTTCCAGTTCTTTTATATTTTGAGGGATGAGATCAATTTTCTTTTCCAGTTCCTCATATTGAACTTTTAGTTCTTTTCCGTTTGTTTCAAATTGCCCCAGTCTCAGGGCCTTACCCTTAAGCTCTTCGTTTAAAACTTCTTTTTCGTTAAATTGGTCGAAAAGAGTTTGAAGATGCGGACGAGAACGCTTGAGATCTTCAAGAGGGAAAGTGAATTCAGTGGCCAGTTTTTCTTTCGCTTTCAAGAACTTCTGCTCTTCACTCTCTTTATAAATGATTTTATCTTTTATCTTCTGGTCTTCCGCAATATTATCTCTTAGGTTCCTCTGAGTCCTCTCGCGTGATTCTAAGAGCCCTTTGAGATTTTCTTCCTTCTTTAAAAAATTTTGTAATTCAGGAAGTTCCTTTTCCTGTCGTTCTTTAAGTTTTAAAAGCCCATCTTGTATAGATTCACCACTCTTAACCAATTCATTGAGTCTTGAGGTTTCGAGAGCGAGTTCTTTTCGAATGTTTTCTTTTTTTTGTTCATTTTCAGAAAATTTGTCATAAGCGGAAAGAAGACTTACGAAATGGTGATCAAGTTTTTCAACTCGCGATGCTTTCTCTTCGAGCTCTTTTAGTTGGATCTCCAGGCGCTCTTTCTCTACTTTTAGATCCGGGCCTGATTCAAAACTTGATTTTAATTCACCTAGTTTAATATCAATTTCTGCTCGTGCGTTTTTTAAAGCTTCTAGTTCAGAGTAAAGCTCCTTATTCATGCTCTCTAAGAGTTCCCCCGGATAAAGTTTCTCCAGGATTTCTTTACGTTCACTAAAGGAACTTGTGATGAATCTGGCGAATTCTCCCTGATTTAAAATGATGCACTTACAGAACTGATCAAAATCTAAATTAAGGAGTTCCGGGACGCCAATCGGAGAAATATTTTTTACGCTGTCAAAATCTGGTGTTTCCAAAAGATAAAGATTTCTGACCGGTGTCTGGGGGGTCGAGTAGGGTTCGCCGTTTTGCTTTCTCACTCTGGCCTTCCAGTCGGCCAGGTAGTAATCCCCTTTCACTTGAAAAATAAGTTCAATGG
>JAEYUK010000196.1 GCA_023432655.1 Pseudomonadota bacterium
GCCTATCATACGGTTGATCCTGAATCAGTGACCGATGTTGCTGGATTTGAAGATAAGACCATCAGTAAAACCGCTCTTCTTCCGAAGATACCAGGAACAAGTATTTCCACTTCTTTCTCTCATATCTTTGCAGGCGGATACTCGGCCGGATATTACTCTTATAAATGGGCCGAAGTACTTGATGCTGATGCCTTCGAGTTTTTCCAGACCTCAGGGATCTTTAACCGCGAAGTTGCCAAAAAATTCCGGGAATTTATTTTGGAGAAAGGCGGAACTGAGCATCCTATGGATCTCTATAAAAAATTCAGAGGCCAGGAACCAGACGTGGGAGCTCTTTTGAGAAGAGCGGGACTCCATTAAAATTGAGTTAGCCTAAAGCTATATTAAGTTTACTCCTAGTTTAATCAAGGATAGGTTGCGAATTTAGAGGTATGCAATGCATGATAAGTTTGAGCGTTATCACGCAGCCTTGAGTTGGTTTGCGAAGAATCCAAATATTTACAAAGTAAGCCGTTATCACGGACTCGAAATTCTTTGCAAGAGAATTTCCGAAGAGCTTGGTATCGAACGGGTAGGTATTTGGTTTTTCACCATCAATAAAGAAGCAATCTACGAAGAGATGACCTATCTCCAGGATCGCCCAGGAACTCATGGGACGATTATTAAAAGCAGTGACTATCCTACTTACTTCTCTTTTTTAGAAAAAGAGCGCGTTCTCGCTTGTGAGGATGTTTCTGATCATCCGGCCACCGCCGAGATGGTTGAATCTTATTTGAAGCCTTCTAACATTTTTTCTCTTCTGGATGCACCCATCTTTTCTGATGGAGAAATGATTGGAATTCTTTGCCTTGAAAAAGAACTTCATAAAAAGACTTGGGATACTTTAGATCGCAACTTTGCCGCATCCTGTGCCGATTTCATTGCCCGTCTGATAGAAAGTGAAAAACGCCAGACTTACGAAAAAGAACTCAGACACCGAATCAATTATCTTGAGAATGACCTGAAGAAAAAACTCGATGATCTTAATGAGGCCAAACTCAGTCTGGATCTGGCGCTAGAGGGAGCACAGGTAGGAAAATGGGAATGGGACGTTAAGGAAGACAAGCTCTCCTTAAGTAAAACCTGGTATACCAAACTTGGGTATTTCTTTAATGAGTTACCGGCCGATTTTGATACCTTTAAAAAAGTGATTCATTCGGAAGATGTCGACAGAGTATTCAATGAACTTGATCGCCATGTGAAAGGCGAAACGATCTTCTTTGAATGCCGATATCGGATGATAACAAAAGATGGAGAAATTCAGTGGTGTCTTGATCGGGGTTGTATCGTTCAGAGAAGTTCAGATGGTAACCCACTAAGAGTGATCGGAGTAAACATTAACGTTACTCCACTTCTTAAATGGGAGCAGAGTCTCATTATTTCCGAGCAACAACTTAAATCGATGATTCAGTCATTGCCGGCACCCGTTGCGATGTTTGATAAGGATTTTAACTATCTCGCTTTTAGTTCTCGCTGGGTCGAAGAATGGAAACGCTATGGGGTAGCGAAAGAAGGTTTCAACGTTAGAGAATCTTTCCGTCCTGAGTGGATAAAGACCATGCAAAAGGCCATGAAGGGCACTACTTTCAGTCAGGATGAAGACCTGGTGGAATTTGAGGTGGGTGAAGAACTATGGCTTCGTTGGACGATTCAGCCATGGAAGAACATGAACCAGGAGATTGGTGGTGTGATTGTTATGGCCGAAAACATCACAGGCCGTAAGGAAACTGAAATGAAGCTTACCCAGGCTTCTAAATTATCAGCTCTAGGTGAGATGGCCGGAGGTATTGCCCACGAAATTAATAACCCTTTGAGTATCATTAAAGGTTATATTGACCTCTTGAAGCGACATTCTTTAAGAAATTCCCTGAGCCCTGAACTTCTTAACCAATACATCGATAAAATGGATGGAACAGTGGGAAGGATCTCTCGAATTGTAAATGGGATGAGACGTTTTTCTCGAGAGTCTTCGATGGATGAAAAGGTAAAGTATTCACTGAATAAGATTGTGGAAGAGACTCTGGATATTTGTCAGGAGAGAATCAACAACAACGGCACAGCGCTTTCGGTTGATTACCTGGAAAATGATCCAAGCATCTTATGCCGTCCAGTGGAGATTTCTCAGGTGATTCTTAATCTCATTAATAACTCTTATCAGGCCACACAGAATTATCCTCATCCCTGGATCAAAATCAAGATGGAGGAGATAGGTGATAATCTGCAAATTAAAGTTATCGATTGTGGTGAGAAAATTTCCCTGAGTATTCGTCAGAAGTTATTTCAGCCGTTCTTTACGACGAAGGACATAGGCGTGGGAACTGGCCTTGGCCTTAGTATTTCTAGAGGTATCATTGAAGAACATCAAGGTACGCTGATCTATCAGGATGAAGCTCCCAATACGACTTTTGTTATAACTCTACCAAAGTACGACAAGGTAAGTAATTAAACTTCGCACTAAAATCCCAGCTTTGAAGATCAGTTTCTCTCTCAGCGATTTCTTGGTCTGAGTTCAGAAACTCAAAAAAATCAAATCCGCTTAATTCTTCAACTTGATCAATGGATGTTGTATACGACATCAAATCCCGGTAGGGCACATTGGTATGCATGAGAAAAGCGATTCCTTTATACCCTTTGCCTTCTTTTCTCAGAATGACTTTATAATACTCTTCTGGAATAGAAACCTGATTACGTTTTCCCATGGTCGGCAAATTCGGAATAAGAATAGGTCCGGTGACGATCCAGATCTTTTTGTACTTGAGCGCCCAGGCCCGCATGAGATTTTCAAGCTGTCCCCAACGGCCTTGATTGAACGGTCCAGGCTGCGGAGTCATGTTACTGAAATAAAAAGTCTCCGACATAGCAGTGGCATTAAACTTCATATCTCCCGCCGGTACTAAGTGACCTCGGTCAAATCCACTGCCTTTGTAATCACTGGCCTCAGCGGATCCGGTACTCACCAGAGGATCAATCTTAAAGCTATTTGATCTTTTTACACAGTTCTGGATGCGGTCATGATCCAGTTCATAAGACACCCAGTTCGCGACCTCGTGGTCTTCGTTGTAATTTAAGGTGTAATACTTGTGCTGGATGATCTCTTCAGCGGCGAAAACAGATAAGGATGAGAGAACGAATAAGATCAGAAGATTTACTTTCATCCCTTAAGGATAAGGGATGAAAGGATAATCTCATAGGAAAGTTTTTATTAACCTATTTTCTCAGTTTTATTTTTTCTTAATGTAGCCTGTAGGGGCATAATCCGAATTCTTTAACTCGCTCAACTTCTGAAGGTATTCTTTCAGAACATTGGCATCAGAGAATCCGTATTTCACAAACTTCACTGATGGATACTTATCTCCGCCATTAGCAATGAACTCGGGAAGCGCCATAGTGTACTTCTGCGAAGCAACAACAGGCTTTCCATTTACTTTGAGTGAAGTGAGTTTTTTACTCTTGGTATCCATCACAGCTTCAATGCCGCTGAATTGAGGGAAACTTCCTGAACCGGGATTGAGGGTATTCACACAGTATTCGATGTAATTTTTTAATTCACTGCCCGTAAATTCAGTCGTCACGATTTCTCCAGCAAAAGGAAGAACCATCATGACCGTTTCCATCGTGACCTTGCCGGGGTAGATGGAATCTCTGATTCCGCCGGAGTTAGTTAGTCCTACGTCTGTTTTAAATTTATCTTTGTAAGCGCGAGCAATGAGGTTACCAAGATTGGTTTCCTGGAAGCGTACAACGTCACGGCGGCCGATAAATTCATCTTTAGTGGAAGTCAGTTCCACCTGAAGCGTTTTATCACCTTGGGCCTTATAAGGAAGAAGAAGGTCATGGATTTTTTTATCCTCTTCATATCGAGTCGTTGAATCTTTTAGGTTCACGGGAATGAGTTGGTAATCTTTCAGCGTGGTTTTTCCATCTTTAAATTCCAAATCGATTTTTCCGACATATTTCCCCCATTCAAAAGCTTGAACGATGATGGTCCCGTTTTGAATGTCTGGTTTAAACAGAGGCTTCTGTGTGTGACCACCCACGATTAAATCAATACCATCGACTTGTCTTGCGATGGTTACATCCCCAGGAGCATCCGCGCCGTGTTTTTCATCCGGATAGTGACCGACGTGAGTCAGAGCGATGAGGACATCTGTCTTTGGTCTCAGAGTGGGAACAAGTTTTTTAGCTTCAGCTACCGAAGGTACAAAATAAAGGCCTTCGGAATTTTCGGGTTTTGATTTCTTTGGGGTGTCTTCGGTGGTTAAACCAAAAACAGTCACTTTAAGCCCATCCAGGTTTTTCGTCACGTGAGAAGGAAACACTCGCTCGTTATTTTTAGAGTAATAGATATTGGCAGAAACAAAGGGAAACTTCGCCCAATCTTTTTGCTGCTTAAGAATTGTCGGAAGAGGTTTATCAAACTCATGGTTTCCTACCGCCATAACATCATAACCAATGGCCGACATTCCTCGGAAATCCGGTTCAGCATCAAGCATGTCCGATTGAGGAACACCAGTGTTTACGTCGCCGGCATCAAGGAGAAGAACTTCGCTTCCATTTTTCTCAGCTTCAGCACGAAGTTTCTTGATCAGAGTAGCTCGTGCAGCGAGACCGTATTCACCCTCGCGATTGGCCCAAAAACGCCCATGATGGTCGTTTGTGTGCAGGATAGTTAGCTTGTAAGTTTTCCCTTTTGTGTAGTTTTGCGCACAGGAGCTGACCAAAACCAGGGATAGGCCAATAAGAATAGACTTCATAATTCCTCCAAAGAATAAAAGAATTTTAACTAATCAACAGGTTATGGCCAGTGAGGAAAAGGTTTAGATTGGACAAAAATACATAAGTTTGATACACCAAACACATGACACTAAATCAAGCCCCTATGAACGTTACTTTAACCGTAAGTCCTTTAACCCATCATGAATCCGAGGACATATCCGATATTGCCTCCCGGCTCATGCACTTGGGTTTTGTTCAAGGGGAAAAAATAAAAATCACGAGAAAAGCCCCATTATTTAAAGAACCTCTCTTGGTTGAGGTCCGCGGAAGATTGATCGCTCTTTCTTCCTCCGAAGCTGAACTCGTACAGGTAAAGGTACTTTAATGATTCCTCGTATTGCTTTGGTGGGAATGCCCAATGTAGGTAAAACAGCTCTCTTTAATAAGATGACGGGTAGCTTTCAGCGAGTCGCCAACTTTCCAGGAGTCACGGTTGAAAAGAAAACCGGATGGGTTTCTATTAAGGGCGAAAAAGTTCTGGAAGTTGGCGATTTGCCCGGCATTTATTCTTTGGACGCCACGACTCTCGACGAGAAAGTCACGAAAGACTTTCTTCTAAAAAAAGAAAAAGAAGTTTCTGCAAATATTTTCGTATTAGTCCTGGATGCAACCAATCTTGATAAGTCTCTTTACCTGGCCCTTCAGTTAAAGAAATTAGGTTACCCTTTACTAATCGCGCTGAATCTTTCTGATGAAGCGAAGAAGAGAAGTCTCACTCTTAATCTGGAAAAGTTTTCTCAAATACTAGAGGCAACAATTATTCCTACCAGTGCTTCCAGTGGAGAAGGGGTAAAAGAGCTTTTAGAGGCAATACAAGTTGAGTTTGCTAAGAGAACAGAATTTTCTTTAGAAGTTCCACCTAATGCTCAAAAAGTTTTTCGCTCTCCGGCCTATGTTAATGGCATCTTTAAAGAAATTGATGACATTTTAGAAGAAGTCACCATCACTAAAATTAAGCCCGATTCTTTTTCAGAGAGAATCGATAAAGTTGTGCTCCATCCGTTTTGGGGTGTTTTCACTCTGATGTTAGTTTTGATCATGATTTTTCAGGCCCTCTTTAGTTGGGCCACTCCCTTCATGGACTTAATTGAAGAGGGATTCGCTTTACTGGGAGAGAGTCTCTCTGGCCTTATTACTCATGACCTTCTCCGAAGTCTCATCGTGGATGGAATTATTGGCGGGGTAGGCGGAGTTCTCGTCTTCTTACCACAAATTGTTCTTCTCTTCTTTTTTATCCAGTTGCTGGAAGACTTAGGCTACTTAGGACGAGCTGCCTTTTTAATGGACTCAGTGATGAGAAAGTTTGGGTTGCCGGGGAAATCAGTTATTCCTCTTCTTTCTTCTCACGCTTGCGCTATTCCGGGGATTCTTTCTACTCGTGTGATTGAGAACTACCGCGAAAGAATTATTACCATGCTGGTGATCCCGCTTACGACTTGTTCTGCGAGGCTTCCGGTTTATGCCATTTTGATTGCGGCCCTGATTCCTAATATCGCGGTTGCCGGTATTCCCTGGTTACGACTTCCGGGATTAGTTCTCTTTGGTCTTTATATGTTGGGATTTTTCTCAGCACTTATAGCTTCTTTAGTTTTCAAGAATACGATACCCCACGAATCTCCATCTATGCTTTTGATGGAGCTTCCTCCTTATCGGGTCCCTAAAATAAAGAACTTGATCATGACCATGCAGAATAAGGCGAAGATCTTTCTTAAAAAGGCCGGGGGAATTATTCTCGTCGTCAGTATCATCATCTGGGTATTAATGACTTTCCCTCAACAGAATGGGGAAACTGTGATTGAGCAGTCTTATGCTGCCGATATCGGTAGAATTTTTGAGCCAGTTTTTAAACCTCTGGGATTTGACTGGAGGATCACCACCGCCCTTATTCCAAGTATTGGAGCAAGAGAAGTCGTCGTGAGTGCTTTATCTATGGTTCTTTCAATGGAAGGGACAGACGAACAGATGGCACAGGCCCTGGTTCAAAATTTTGGTCTGGGAACTTTAGTGGCCTTGCTGGTGTGGTTTGTCTTTGCTCCTCAGTGTATATCTACCTTTGCAGTAATACGGAGAGAAACAAATACCTGGAAGTGGCCAATAGTCATGGTCGCATATACTCTGGCACTGGCCTACTTTTTTGCTTTTATCGCAAGAGTAGTCTTCAACCTTTGGTATTAACCTGCTCCCAGTTCTTTAATTGCCAAACAGTTGTTACTTCAGCGACTTCTTTGCCATTTATATCTCGGAGCTGGGTGACAAGTTTTTGCGAGTATTTTCCTTCCGTTTCCAGTCCCTTTTGAATTTTGTCTTTATCAATTTGATGAGGGGAACAGCTTCCTTCAAGATCTGTTCTTCCTTGATAAGAATAAGTGACATGCATCTCAGACATAATCAGGCGGTATTTACTAATACCGAAAGATTGTAATAGAGAAAGACCTGCACAGAATTCTCCGACAGTTGCCATTGCACAGGCATGAACTCCGCCTAGGTGGTTGTGATTGAGCTTTCGATTAGGAAGAGTGATCACCACCGCATCTTCATTCAATGTTTTTATTCTAAAACCATGGGGGGCATTAAAGGGAATCCCAAAGGTCAGAACTTTATTCAGCGCCATGATATTCATTCGGGTAGGATTTTCTAAAAGCTTATCGATGAGTTTAAAGGCTGCTTTCATTTAACTAATCACCTTATTTAAGTTTTTCTTGGCCGTCTCAAATTCGCTTTTAAAGCGTTCGACGATGTCATGAATGGATTCTTCACGCTCGGTAAATTCAATGGAAGGTCCAGCACACCAGACAGATTTATAGGTAGCTGCAAAGGCAGCCTTCTCGAGCATCTTCATTCCTTTATAATAGGTCACCATCTTCGCGTATTTTTTTAATTGCTTGTTCTTATTTAAAAGTGATTCCAGAAGATTTTGTTCTGTCCCGATCTTTTTAAGATAAGGGGTATTTATGACAGTACAACGACTGCCGGAGAGTTTAGTCGTAACCGCAATGTCACCGGCATTGTAATCAATACAGGCCTTTTTATATTCAGGAGCAACGGACGATTCGGAACAGGAAATAAAAGGTGAACCAATAGAAAGACCGTCGGCCCCTAAGGCAAGCATAGAGAGAATGCCTGCTCCGCTGCCGACTCCTCCGGCCGAGATGACTGGTATATGACAT
>JAEYUK010000267.1 GCA_023432655.1 Pseudomonadota bacterium
GGATGGACCGCTCTGTTCACTCGTTCCCGGGGTATTATCGTCGAAAGGGGAGGGGTACTCAGTCACTGCGCGATTCTTGCCAGAGAGTTAGGGTTACCAAGTATCAATCTTCCACGAGCAACACAAATTTTAAAGAACGGAGACCGGATCTGGCTTGATGGCCATAACGGGGGCGTAAAAAATGACCACAAGTAATGAATTAATACCGATGATTTTACCAACCGTAATGATTCCTCTTACTTTAGTAAGTGTTGGCTTCTCTGTGGTTGCGACTTTTATAGCGGGGCTTTTTGGCATCCAGCTAAAATTAGAAGGACCCAGGAAATTATTAGAAGTTCTTTTAAATCCCAAAGTCCTTGCCAGCGCTTTTGTTCTCAATGCACTGATCTTTGGTGGTGTGTACTGTTGGAGATGGTGGGTGAATTATCCACGACTCATAAGCACGATTGAAAGTGAATCTAAAGCTCGTGCACAAGCTTCAGAGATTAATTATAGTGATGTACCAACTGTACCAGTCACTTTCTCTTCTCTGAAATCACAATCAGATGTGCCTTTGGAACTGGTGCAAGTTTGGCGTACGCAGACAGGCAAAGGCTATTTTCGTGGAGCTTTGGTTACTGATGAGCGCGTATTCATAGGGAATACGGATGGGATATTAAGGGAGCTCGAATTAAATACAGGAAGAGAAATTCGATCCTTTTATATTGGAACTCCATCCAATTCTGAGCTTACCATCTGGAACAATTCTCTTTATGCTGGCGAAGGTGTTCATGATACCCATCATGCACGTATTTATCGCTTCGATCTGAAAACAGGTCACTACCAAGGTAGCTATCAAACTCTAGGTCATACTGAAGCCCAGTCTGTTGTGGGCAGTTTTGAAGGCGAGAACACCTTATTCGTAGTTGGTGGATTGGATAGCCTTCATGCTGTTGATCCTTTATCTATGGAATTAAAATGGAAAGTCGATGTAGGCCACACTGATGCCGCTGTCTTAGTTGATCAGGGTGTCGTTTTCATTGGCAGTGGCCGTGAAAAGCATGATGACAAAAAATATAAAAGTTATGCAACTGCACTGGAATTTAAAACTGGGAAAATCCTGTGGCAACGAGAACTCGCGGCTTCTAGCTGGATGCGTCCGGTAGCTCTTGGTGACAATGTTTGTTATGTTTCTGGTGAAGTCTATTTCCCTACTGAGCGGGGCCACATCACTTGTTTCGATCGCCACACTGGGAACCACACAATTGCCATGAACGCCGCTGATCCAATCGTCTCCACTTCTAAGGTCCTCGATCAATCGATTCTCTATGCAACTCTTCATGGATTTGTTTGCCGCTTCGATTTGGAGTTGAGGAAAAACCTTTGGTGCCTAGATACAGAATCAAAGGGGGCCAAATCCATGGCCGGGGCCAGTTATGATCCGAAGAGACATCTTGTTCTCTATCCCAGTGTAGGTAACGGTCTTTTTGTCTTGGATCCTAATGATGGGAAGGTTTTAATGAACTGGAAACCCTCTCTTGAGCAAGGAGAATGGAAAAGAACTGTGGGTGATGTCACTGTTTCGGGGGACCTCTGGGTTGTCACTGACCATGATGGGTCAGTTCGAGTGCTGAGGGCGAACTCGCTCCCACAAGCGGCACAAAAATAGAAGTTCAACTCCCACGATAAAACCCAGCATGTGAGCTAAGAATGTAAGGGAGTGGGAGTTCCAAATTCCAATACCTAGAACAAGCAGAGGCATGAAGAGCATTCCATATTTTTTTTGGTTCAAGGCCCAAAAAGTATAGAGACCTATAACGATGTGGCTACTTCCCAGAAAAGCCTTTCCTTCTAAGGACATGAAAACATCGGCTAGCACTAGAAGGAGAAGGACCTGAAAGTGTATTAGCGAGAAAAAGAGAATCAACTTACGACCTGATATCTTTCTTTCTATCATCAAGGCAACTGGAAGCAGAATCACCATATTAGTTAAGAGGTGCGAAAGGTTTATGTGGAGAAAAGGGGAAAAAATCAGAGTTAATCCTGATTGGCGCAGAGGGACTGTTGGCAAAAAACTTAACCACTCTGTTGGATGCCCATTTTCTCCATAGAAAGAAGAATCAAAAATGGGCGCAACAAGAGTCGCCAGAAAGGAGACTAAGATCAAGACAATTGTTACGACCGGACGGTAATTCATGGGATTTATATTCGCACAATAAATTTAAAAATTCCTATATTATTACTTAGTAGCATTCAAAAAAATTATGCCAAGAATTTCATCTTGGAATTCGATAAATTTTTAAACACTGACAAACCTCTAGTCACTATCCCCCTCCCAACTTGCTTTAAAAACAATCAGAAACTGGTACTCCTTTTGCTCCTAGTTCTGTGACCGATTATCCAGGTCGCACATTTATTTCCAAAAGCCATTCACACTTTATTAATCGAAC
This sequence comes from Pseudomonadota bacterium, assembly GCA_023432655.1. GTDB lineage: Bacteria > Bdellovibrionota > Bacteriovoracia > Bacteriovoracales > Bacteriovoracaceae > Peredibacter. Next base: position 2,430 of record JAEYUK010000267.1, read on the forward strand.
AAGGAGTTCAGATGACGTAAGAATTTTACTTATTCAATACCCAAAATAACTTTCAGCTCATTGAGGAGAAAAGAAATGAAAAGGACTTTATTAAAAACCACAATTTTCCCGGTACTGCTTCTAATGATCTTCGCAGTTAGTAGTTGTAACAAAGAAGAAAAGAAATCAAAAAGTGCAGAACGAGGTGTTTCTGTAAAAGTTAAAGCGAGTAAATTTTAGGAGGAAATTATGCTTAAATCGATTAAATCATGTTTGGCCGTTTTGGCCTTGACTGCTTCCACGGTTGGATTATCTCAAGAAAAAGGTCCAGTGACCCCAACTTCAGTGACCTATATCTTTAACTCTGCCCAGCTCACAACGATGGAGGATAACAATTACGGTTTATTCCAAAGTCCTGTGACCCATACTTTTAAGAAGTCAGATCCTGATTTTGCGAATGAAACTCTTAAGGATATTACAATCGGTTATGGAAGGTATAAGTCCATTAGTCTTTGTTATAAATCAGACATACTACTCACGATTCATGCGGCCAGATACAATGGCCGAAGTGGTGCTTTGATAAATCAAGGAGACTTTGTCTATGGCCAGGCCAATGGGAAAGTGAGCACAGTTTTTCCTGGAACGTTGAATTTTCTAAACGTTTCAGTTTCCACACATGCCCAGAACTGCACAACAACTTATTTCAAAAAACCATTATGTGTAGTGGCCGATGGTAAAAATAATAGTTGTGAAAGTGGAGATGATATTTTTACGGCAGAAGGTCAGGTTGATCCGAACACCGGAGAGGTTGACTTAGGTCTGGGAGCTTCTGTCAAACTTCAGATAAGTTTATTAATGGATATGCTAAATGGAGTGATAATTAATGCGGACACTGGAGAAGTAACGACTGCACCCAAAGTCAGTATCGTCCTTGGTAGTCCTGGGGCAGCGATCCATCTTGGAAAGTGGGATAATGACGGAGCTACAGATGTGAGTATTAATGATAAAACTCTTCTCTCAGTAGTTTCTTCTGAATATCCTGGCTCCCATTCGCCTGGTTTTTGTAGTGGTCAAAGTAATGCTTTTGTCACAACAGTTCCGGTAGGTTCGTCGTTGCCTCAAAATAGCATTAACTTTATAACTTTTTTTGATGAATTGTCCGGCAGAGTAAGTTATCCGGTTGTCGCGGCATGCCCAGATGAAAGTAACTGCTCACCAGTTGGTTTTAATATCTTCGATAATATCATTCAAGGAGTATCATCTATCGCGAATGTCAGCTGTGTTGATGAAACCGATCCTAATATTCCGGCGGTTTTACTCGATTACGGTTATACCTCAGTGGGGGCAGGTGAAGCGGGATTGCAAAGCCTTGAAGTTCAGAGGATTGTGGACCCTACCAATTTGTTAGGAATCTGCAACAGTGGCAGTCCAGGTTATATGGCGGGTAGAACTGGAGTTTGTATTTTTGCAGGTGCAGATAGTGATGGTTATTAAGATTCATTGATTTTTTTGGAGAGGAGGCCATGGAAAGTCCATGGCCTCTAATATGACAATCAGATTCTCATTAATCAAAAAGCTCTTCTAAGAAAGATTTTTTGCGTTTATGAGGTTTGTGATAATTATCCTGGCGATAGTGAGTATTTTGAACCTCGATTCGGTTAGGTTCCTGTGCCGCGTTTGATTTTTCAATTATTTTATATAATTCACCTCTATCAAGCCAGATTCCACGACATTTTGGACAATAATCAATTTCAATCCCTTGTCTTTCAGAGATGACAAGGCTTGTTTCTGGACAACATGGGCAGTTCATTGAGTATCTCCTCAGGTTTTAATTTCTGATAAACACTATAACTTTGACTTAAAGTTAATAAAATACGAAAAATAGCATTAAATACTTCGTTTAAAACGAACAATTGGGGGCGCTATGCAATGGCTAAATTACCACCATCTCTATTATTTTAAGGCCATAGCTAATGAGGGCGGAATAGCCAGAGCAGCAGAAAAATTACACATTGGTCAATCAAGTTTAAGTGCGCAATTAAAACAGTTAGAAGAAATGATTGGTAAGCCACTGTTTGAAAGAAAGAGTCGAAAGCTTATTTTGACTGAAGCAGGGAAGGCCGCACTCAACAATGCAAATGAAATTTTTCGAATGGGTGATGAAATGCTGGAAGTACTTAAAGATCGTACTCCCGAAAATCAACCCCATCTCCAAATAGGAGCACTTGATAGTGTTCCTAAGAGTATTCTTTTATCCCTGATTATGAAGGCCTATAAGATTGCTCCGTGTACTGTATCTATTCTTGAAGGGAAAGGGGACGAGCTTCTCCGTGAATTAAGGGCCCACCGGATTGACTTGATTGTATCTAATTATCCTTCGCCCATCGCTGAAGGAGGAAATGTCTATTCAAAATCAGTGGCGAAGCTTCCTGTCTTCGTTTTTGGTATAGAAAAGTTCAAGCATCTTCGAAAAAACTTTCCTAAATCACTTGATAACATACCATTTGTTTTGCCCACAGCTCATAGTAAGCTTCGACACGATCTTAATCATTATTTCAAACTGAATGATATTCATATTTCCTCAATCGCGGAAACCCAGGATACCAGTTTGCAGAAACTGATAGCTCAACATGGTATTGGACTTGCC
>JAEYUK010000284.1 GCA_023432655.1 Pseudomonadota bacterium
GAAGTCGACTTGCCGTCTGCCTTCATCCGAAGATGTAAAATCTTACGGCAGACTAGGCAATTGAACGGGTTCCTTTCTCATCTCATCTTGACGCCTGTTACAGCATCAAAACTTTTAATCATATTCAATTTTAAAAGAGCGTTAACTTCTACCTGAGTCAAACTCAGCGTTTTAAACTACTTAATTTCGTTGAAGTGTTTGAGGAGAATACTTACCCCCTCTAACTTCGTCAAGGGATTTTTCAAATTTATTTCAAAAAAAAATTAATTCTAAAAACCCCCTAAACAACGTCTTTTTAAGACCTTAGAGGAAATCCTGCTTTTTCAAGCACTTGGACTACTTTCTGTTCCAAGCTTTTGATCGTCTCAGGGGCCAAAGTTTTTTCTGAATCTTCGAAAACCGTGCGAATTGATACGGCTTTTTGCTCATTATTCATCATGAAAATATCTACAATCGCCTTAGATTTGAGTTCTTTGTCTTTAATCGCACTCAAAGCAGTAATCGCCGAAGCCGCCGGCAGATCCTTATTCATCACTACAGTAAAGTCACAAGATGAAGAAGGATACTTTGAGATTGGGCGATACTTTGTTTTATCCTTTTGCTCGCGAGACTCCAGATCAGTGATATCAATAACAGCTAAAGTAAAGTGCCCTTTCATCTTGTAGTTCTTTAAGACTAAAGGATGAACACTCGTAATCACGCCTGCGTACTTACCCATGATTTGAATATTAAGGTATTCATGAGGATGGGCCCCTTTCCATTCTTTAGGGATGAGAGGATTGACGAACTTCGCGTTCTGAGGAGCAAAGTTATAAGCAATGTTCAGAGTGGCCATTAATTTTTCAACAGCATTTTCAACTTCTACAAAACGAGAACTACTCTTCGAGTACATACCGATCAAGATCTGACTTCTCTCTTGTTCAAAGTTTAAATAGCTGCGACCAATTTCAAAGAAAGAAAATTCCTCAAAGTGTTTTTGATTCTGGAAGGCCACTTCGATAGCAGAAGGAATGATGGAAGGTCTCATTCTATCTTGTTCTACAGAAAGAGCATTCACCAAAACCAAGTGGTCATTTAGTTCAGGCCACATGGCCTTTTGCAATAACTCTTTACCCACTAATGGATAAGTCATGATCTGGAGGGCCTTAGCTTGATTGACTAAGAAGTCCTGAACCTTTCGGTGGAACTGTTTTGCGGCCGAAAGGCGGATAGGCTTCACTGGTAGAAGTGGGGAGACAGGTGGAATATTATCGTAACCAATCATTCTTCCAATCTCTTCGATGAGATCTGCGCGGCAACTGATATCCTTAGTCGTCCTATAGGTCGGTACAGTGACTGAAAAGGCATCATTCTTTTCATCAACCTTAAAATCTAGTCGCTCAAAAATATCTTTAATCTGTGCTTTGGAAATTTCCATTCCAAGATTACTTACTATCTGGGAGTGAGAAATATTGAATGTAAGTGGCCTAGATAATTTATCTTCGCGAATGTACTTTTCTGGCATTCCGATAACTGTCGTACCTGGACACAATTCAGAAATAAGTTCTACTAAACGAAGTAGAGTTCGGTAACAAAGGTTACTATCGAGTGTTTTTTCATAGCGCTGAGAAGAGTCTGTCCTAAGACCCAGACGAACAGAAGTCTTACGGACTTCAGGGGCGTCCCAGTTAGCTGTTTCCAGGAAAAGTTTAGTCGAGTCTGGAGTTACGCCACTATTTAGTCCCCCCATAATACCAGCAAGGACTAATGGCTTAGTATTGTCACAAATAACAGTATCAGTTGGAACAAGATCACGATTTTGCTCATCTAAGGTTTGAAAGCTTTTATTTTCGCCTACTCGGCGAATGATAACTTTATCGCCGGCAATTTGAGTTCGGTCGAAAACATGGTTCGGGATTCCAAGTTCAACCATAACGTAGTTACTGATATCAACAATAAGGTTAATGGGACGAAGGCCCACGGCTTCTAAACGCTGCTTTAACCACTCTGGTGTTTCTCCCATCTTCGGAATGTCTAGGGACAGACCATAATAAGCAAGACACGAAGAATCCTCTGCGACTTCAATTTTAACTGGAGACATGGCCTTGTTAAATGAGGCTTCAATTTTCTTTTCCCAATCAGCAGTAAAACGATTTTTAAGTTCTTTCTTATGGGCAGCCGCGAATTCGCGGGCCAGACCTAAATACCCCCATAGATCCGGACGATGAGTCAGAGACTTATTATCCACATCTAGAATGATATCTGATTCGAGATTTAAATACTGGGTAATAGGAGTTCCCGGAACCACATCGGCTCTTAGTTCCATGAGACCCGACTTACCTTCTCCAAGACCAAGCTCAGTCTCCGAGCACAGCATTCCATCAGAAAGAATGCCGCGGATTTTTTTCGGCTCAAGAGTCATACCGTTTGGAAGAGTTGTGCCAATCGGAGCATACGGGACCTTAAGGCCCGGACGAACATTGGGAGCTCCACAAACAACTTCTTTGAGTTGCCCTTTTCCATAGTCAAAAGTCACAAGGTTTAATTTATCCGAATCAGGGTGCGGCTTAAGAGATTTGATTTCGACACAAAGAATAGGTTTTAAGGCCTCTCCTTTAACGATCACATCTTCCACCTCGGCCGTTGCCAGCGTGAAAAGTGACCCGAGTTCTTTAGGAGACATGTCCGGGATTTCTACAAAGTCTTTAATCCAATTTAGTGAGATAAGCATATATTTTCCTAGAATGATTTGAATTGAGAGTTGAAACGCAGATCACCAGCGTGGATGTGGCGAATATCATCAATGCCATATCTCATCATGACCAGACGATCGAGGCCTAAGCCGAAAGCGAAACCGTTATGTTTTTCAGGATCGATCCCACCCGCCTTAAGAACATTCGGATGAACCATTCCGCAAGGAAGGAGCTCCACCCACCCCACATGCTTACAAACCGAGCATCCTTTGCCGTTACAGATAAGGCATTTGATATCAAGTTCAAATCCAGGCTCTACAAACGGAAAGAAGCCAGGACGAAGACGAACTTCAACTTCTTTTTTAAAGATTTCAGTAAGAAGTGTTTTCATGAAATAGATAAGGTTTCCAACTGAAACATCTTCACCCACCATCATCCCTTCAAGTTGGTGGAAAACCATTTCATGAGAAGCGTCGGTTCTTTCACAGCGAAAAACCTTTCCCGGACCAACGAAGCGGAAAGGAGGTTTTCTCTCTTTCATTCCTCGAACCTGGATGGTTGAAGTATGAGTTCTAAGAAGGTGCTTTTTATCAGCAAACCAGAAAGTATCCTGCATATCACGGGCCGGGTGAGTGGCCGGAATATTTAAGGCTTCAAAGTTATGAAACTCATCCTCAATATGAGGGCCATCGAGCACTTCAAACCCCATGGAAATGAAAATATCTTCAATTTCCTGCTGGATGATCGTTACCGGATGAAGACCTGCGGCCTGAAGCCCTTTGTCCATGACTGAGTCTGTGAGAGAAATGTCGATTTTATTCTTTTCAAGACTTTCATTGATTTCATGAAGCTCGATTTCAAGCATTTTCTGGTTAACCAGGGCTTCAATGGAGTTTTTAAGCTCATTGGCCTTACTACCAATTGTTTTTTTCTCTTCAGGGGTCGCGTCTTTAAGTCCTTTCATGACATCAGCAAGTGGTCCCTGCTTTCCAACATATTTAGCTTTTAAATTTAAGAGATCTGCTACTTTATGAATTTCATTAACTTCTTTAGTAAAATCATTAAGCAGTGTTTCGAGCACTTGCATGGGCGTCCTTTGGTAAGTTTCGGGAAAAAGGTTATCAGTTAGGGGGATAAATGAAAAGTGAGGAGAAAATTATTGCTCAGTGTTATTCGCTAAAGAATTGAGGAGAAAACCTCTTCCCCACTCAAGGAATTCTTTCTTAGCAGGATCGACAAAGTCGGGATAAGTCCAATCAAAGGACTGAAGTGAGCCTTGATGGAAGTAGTAAGTCAGGTCAGCGAAGATATTTTGTCCCAAATACACCCGATGTGAGTAATTTTTAGTGGTCGCTAAGAGGAAGTTTTCAAGGCTCAAAAACCCAATGTCTACGTTCACTCGTCGCTTTTGGTCTTGGGCCCAGTTATTTTCCCACTCAAGAGACTCAAGCTTAACTTTGAGCAAAGAGTCTCTGGGATAAGGCCTGGTGGTTAAAAAGAAAATACGGGAAAGAGGATTCCCCATTTCTTTTGAATAATAATCCGTCAAAGGGTTGAACTCAGGAATGTAAGAAAAGCTTTTACCAAAACGAGTTTCCCAAAATGCTTTTAATTCTTCTTCCGTAAATAAATCGATACGGAAGAGGAAACTTGAAAATAGTAATCCTGGAGACGCTTTTCCCGGCGTTAGCATTATTTCATGAGTTTACGAAGATTCGCGTAATACTCTCTTAGTTCTTGCTGTGAACAAAGGGCCGTTCCTCTTTTTCTCACAACCACACCGGCCGCACAGTTACCGACCCAGGCAGCTTCCTCTAAAGAGGCTCCGGCCATGAGAGCAGAAGTGATCGCGGCAATCGCCGTATCTCCTGCACCGGAAACATCAAACACTTCATTGGCAGCAGTCGGGATAATTTTGAGATCACCGCCAAGCTTGGTATCAAGCATCGCCATACCATCCGCACCTAAAGTGATGATAATCTTTTCGAGCTCCAATTTTTCAACCAGGATCTCGGCAATTGTCTCCAGTTTTCTTTCCTTAAAATATCCAAGGGCTTCCACCATCATGTGGGATTCAAGGCGATTTGGCTTAAGAAGAGTTGCTCCCTTGTACCACAGAGGCGGCGTCGAGCGGGATGGATC
>JAEYUK010000121.1 GCA_023432655.1 Pseudomonadota bacterium
GCAGCCTTGGCTTCGTCACCACGATAGTTAAAAACCACATGGGCCCCTTGAGCAGCAAGCGAGAGAGCAATGGATTTTCCGATACCGCGAGCAGCACCAGTAACAAGAATGACTTTGTTTTTTAGATCAGAATAAGTAGCGGTCATAGGGCCTCAACTTCAGAAAAGCCAGTCTCATTATCAAGACTAATGACTTTCAAATTAGGGTTAATTTTTTTAATAAGACCGGCCAGAACTTTGCCCGGTCCACATTCGATAATGACTGTATCATCACTTAGTTTTTGAATACTCTGTGTCCACAAAACACTGCCGCAGACTTGCAGAAGAAGATTTTCTTTGATCGTCTCCGGAGATGTGTTTGTGCCGTATTCTTTGGCATCGACATTCGCGATGTAATTAAATTTTGGAGATTTAAAATTAATTCCATCAAGTACAGGTTTTAATTTAAGTTCAGCAGGCTTCATAAGCGCACAGTGAAAGGGCGCAGAAACTTGAAGTTCAATGGCCTTTACACGAGCGCCTGTTTTTTCTTCCATCAATCGGATCGCGCGCTCACAAGCAAATTTATCACCGGAGATCACGATTTGAGATGGTTCATTAAAATTTGCTGGGCTTACTTTTTCTTCTTCAGTTGAAGCAGCTTTACAGGCTTCGATAATTGTCGCCTCTTCTTGCTTTAAAATGGCGTACATGGTGCCTTTGCCCGCAGGAACTGCTTCTTGCATATATTTTCCGCGGTAGTGCACAGCTTTTACAGCTTCTTCAAAGGTCATGACACCGGCACTGGCAAGAGCCGCGTATTCACCAACGGAGTGACCAAGCACTCTTTCAATGGAGATGTTCTTTTGTGTTAAAAGATTTTGAAGCTTATCAAATAGCATTAACGAATGGGCTACGATCGCTGGCTGAGTATTTTCAGTCAGTTTTAAATCATCGGCTGGACCCTCTAACATCATTTTCTTTAAGTCATATCCGGTAGCCGTATTGGCGCGATCGAAATAGGCGAAGTCTGAAAAAACTTTCCCCATGCCGACGTATTGAGTCCCTTGTCCAGGGAAGACAACAGTAACTTTCATTATTAGTGCTCCTAGTATTTAAGGAAAACAGCTCCGGCGGTTAAACCTGCACCGAAGGCTGCCATAAGAAGATTATCACCACGTTTGATTTTCCCTTCGCGGATGGCTTCATCTAAAGCGATGGGAATAGTGGCAGATGAGGTGTTGGCATATTTATCAACGTTGATAATGACTTTTTCCGGCGGGAATCCAAAACGGTTTCCGACGGCTTCGATAATTCGAAGGTTGGCCTGGTGTGGAATAAACCAGTCAACGTCTCCCATTGTCTTGCCTGAGTCTTTGATAACTTTTTCGGAAAGAGAAGCCATCGTTTTCACTGCCGATTTAAAAACTTCCTGTCCGTTCATCGTTACCCATTGTTCACCCTTATCAAGAACTTCGTGAGTGGTGCGTTTAGTAGCTCCACCTGCAGGAAGCATCAGGTGATCTTTCTTGGTTGAATCGGCGGCCAGAGTCGTCGTGTAAATTTGTGATTCCTCATTTTCTGAAGCACGTCCCAGAACAACAGCACCACAACCATCTCCAAAAAGGATACAGGTATTGCGGTCATCCCAATTGTTAAAGGAGCTGGTCATTTCTGTACCAACCACTAAGATGTGTTTATAAACACCCGTTTTGATCATGGCATCGGCCATCGGAAGCGCATACAACCAGCCAGTGCAGGCAGCATTAATATCCAGGGCACCACATGTATTTGTGATTCCCAATTTATGCTGAAGCATACAGGCAGTGTTAGGGAAGAAGGTATCTGGTATCGTTGCCGACACGAGGATAAAATCAATATCGTTAGGGGTAAGGTTCGCGGCTTCAATGGCCTTTAAGGCTGCATGTTTGGCCATGCCACTAGGTGTTTCATCTTTCGAAGGATCAGCAATTCGACGAGTATGGATTCCGGTTCTTTCAACAATCCACTGATGATTAGTATCGACACGTTTAGCGATATCATCATTGGTTAAGATTTTATCAGGTAGGAAACTTCCAGTTCCCAAAATTTTAGTATTAAAAAGTTTCATAGATCGTCCTTGTCACTTTTAGATTGGCACAAATAAAAAAGCCTTCTTGCGAAGGCTTTTTTATCGTTCTATTTTTTAAAAATTAAGCTTCAGCGTTAGCTTCTGCTTTAACTTTAATTTCAAAAACTTGTTTACCTTTATAGTGGCCACAAGCTGCGCATACACAGTGAGGAAGAACAGAATCACCACAGTTAGGGCAAGCCTGAGGGAATTTTCTATAAAGTTTATGATGTTGACCAGCTCGTCTTAAACCTTTACGCGAAACGCTGGTTCTTTTCTTAGGTACTGCCACAAATCCTCCGATATTACTCTGATGCTTATTACTTTTATTTTCTTAAAATTGAGGTTCTATTTCTAATACAGTTTGTATTGCTTGCCAAGTCTATTTATGGGGTGTCCACGCCATCTAATTTACTGTCTGCGTCAAGAACTGGGTACTGATTGTAATTGAGAAAGATTTGCTCGTGGAGCATTTCCTGAAATTCTACAGTCCGTTTGTTATAAAAGTAGATCTCGTAAACGTCATTTTCGACATAGGTTTCATCAATATCAGCGAATAATTCAGTACTTGCGAGACTTTCGTCGATAAAGGCTACTTTAAATGAAACATCGAGTTGCTCGGTCATAGGCTTTAGGGTTCGGACACATTCGGTGGCGTAATCGGCTTCGATGGTCCCTTTAACTAAAAGAAATTCGCCTAAATCCGGCTTGTTTTTTTTCTCCATCTCACCAGAAATGAAGATGGAAGTTTCTGCCAGGTACTCTTCAGGCTTTTTTTCAGTGGCATTTTCATTCATTTCCAGAAGAAATTCCCGAACCCAATCTGTCTCCTGATCGAGCTCAAAGGAGATGGGGTTATTGGCGGCCAATTTAATCAGGTTGATCTTGGCCCCGACTTTATCTTGCTTATTCATTGTTACCTCGGTTTATGCGATAACTTCTATTAGAGAATGCACGAACTGTGAAGGACCAAACATAATGAGATGCGAAAAAATTTTGATTGCCGGCTTTTCTGGGGCGGGGAAGACGAGCTTCCTGAAGGAACTTGAGTACCAAGCACCGGAAGAGGGCTGGGA
>JAEYUK010000178.1 GCA_023432655.1 Pseudomonadota bacterium
GGTTTCGGAGTGAAGAAAACGGTGAAAGCCGCTGTAGCCGGTTTCTACATTGGGTTCCTGATAACGATCTGGGTAAAGGGCCTGGATGAATTTACCACCCTTTGAGGACTTCTCATCCTTTTCGAAAATATACTCCGGCCCATAAATGTTGATGATGTCGCCGGGTTGTTTCTTTTCACCGGGATTTAGTTTGCGGCATAGAGGACTTGAGAGCCAATATTCCATTTCCTCTGACCACACGAAGCGAGGCCTTAAAGAATGGTTCTTAAATGATAGGGCCGTGCCCCAACAGTTAGCACCACTTCGATAGAGTTTTTTATTCTGCACCTGTTTAACGAAGTCCGGTAAACAGGAGGAGATGGTTAGTGAAAAATTATTATTATTGGTTTTATTACAGGTAGTCGTTGTGGGACTCTTCCGACTCCACTGACAAATCTCTTCCTGCCTTTTTAAAAGTTCGCTGCAGCTTTTTCCAGAAAGGATGACTTCATTCTTAGCGCTATAACGGATGTTCACTTCGGAGGCGATGGCGGTGAAGCTTATGAATAGGAATAAGAGCGGGAGAAATTTCATCCTGAGATCATAAAACAGAAGTGAGTCGCAGGTGGGGTCTTTGTAAAAACTTCAGGGTTAATACAAAAAAGCCCCGCTCAAAGGCGGGGCTTAGGGTTATTAATTAACTAACAATATCCTGATAAGACATGTGGGAGACAGTGAAATTGGTGGTACCAGTCTCATCTCTCTTATAGCCGCGCTCAAGATGTTCAATCGGAAGCACTCGACCATTTTTAATTGAATCACGGTTTTTATGGACCAGTTGATTCTCTTCTTTCTCTTCAAGCTCTTTGCAGTGGATGCAAAGGTCCGCCGTAGGACGCGCTTTAAGTCGATTAAGAGAGATCTCAGCGCCGCAGTCTTCACACTCTCCGAAAGAGCCATCCTCGATTTTCTGTAGGGACTTACGAACCTTCTTTAAATAAGTGGCGTTTCGGGCCTTAAGACGAAAATCCAATTGGTTTTCTTTCTCAAGTGAAACGATATCGACTTCATCCCCTTCCATGGACTGTTCCGAAAGTTTGCCTTCGAAAACATCTTCTTCAGAGAGGATTTCCATGAAAAGATTTTTGAAGTGTTCAATAGTAGCTTTTTCCATAAAGCGCTCCTTCGGTGCTAATTCTTCCTGAGGTAATTGGTTCTAAATCCTTTTAAAACCAGAGAGTATCCATTGAGGTCGAAGGTGAAGTCCGTCTCAAAGCCACTCATCCTTGAGTGTCCCTTCGCTCTCTTGCGGAACCATTGAGCAGGAATCGTGCCAACACGAAAGGTCCAAGATATTAGTCAGTTAGGTGAATAGTAACGAATGGTGTACTAAATCGCAGGGGCATTTTAGTCGAGAATCGAGGCCAATTTAGCTCCATGCTTGGAGTCACTAAGACCCTCAGCAAAAGAGTCAAACTCTCTAGAAAGCATTGGTCATTTCAAAGTTGTAAATAGTGTTCTTTGAGAGGACTAAATCAAGACAAGAAAAAATAAGAAGAAGTAGGGTCACAGGAATCTTTCAATGATGCTTCCACTAGACGCCCCAATGATGGGGCGCCATTTTCTAATGGGAGTTTCATGGAAGAGACAATAAGGATTCTCATTCTGGTCGGTGTCCTATTACAGCTAGCTGTAATGTGGAAAACACTTTAATGGGATTAAGGGAAGGTGGATAACGCCATCTTCCCCCTTATTCTCTTTCTTATTTTATTATCAAATTGAAACTCAAGTACAGAGGGATTTTTTTTGATTAAAATTCAATTATTTAACTCTCTTTACCCGCTACCTTTTAGACATACTTCTCAGATTTCTCTTTGGAGAGCACGATCTCGCCGCGTTCACGAAGTTTGTGGACCAGGTCCATAATTTTTTTCTGAGCTTCTAAAACTTCCGAGAGCGGACGAGGCTTGCCTTTTAAAATGTCTTCGATATCTCTTCGCATATTGGTGGAGAACATATTGAGGAGATGTTCGGAGAGCTCTTTACTCGCTCCTCTTAGAGCGAGACCTAGAACATCTAAGTCAATGTCTTGAAGAAGGCGCTTCATCATGGTGACAGTGAGATATTGAAGGTCATCGAAGGTCACAAGATTTTGTTTGAGTTTGATGGCCATCTCAGGATCTTTGCGGGCGATCTCGGCGATGAGGGACTCTTGGGCCCCAAGGTCAAGTCCCTGGAGCATTTCAATAGCTTGTTTAAAACCATCAATCTTCTTGTTCATAAATTAACCAAAGTATTGGGAAGTCGCGGCCAGATGATTACGAACGTAGTCATCAACAGCGTCTTCTAGTTTCATAAATTTAAATTTTGGAAGGGCCTTTTTAAGTTTCCCCATATCGGCCTGGGTGTAGTACTGATACTGGTTTCTCAGCTCAACCGGCATATCAATGAACTTGATCTTAGGCTCACGGTCCATGGATTTAAATGTGGCCTTAACCAGATCGTGAAAGCTTCGCGCCTCACCGGTTCCCAGATTATAAATCCCAGAGAGAGAAGGTTTCTTTTTTCCAGCGTCGATGAGTTCAATCATCGCTCTTACCACGTCTTTGACGTAAACGAAGTCACGAAGCTGCTCGCCGTCTTTGTAATCCGGGCGGTGAGATTTAAAGAGCTTCACTTCGCCCACGTCTTTAATCTGATTAAAGGACTGATAAACCACTGAGCTCATTTTACCTTTATGGTATTCCTGAGGACCGAAGACGTTAAAGAACTTCACCCCAAACCAGACATTCGGCTTCTTTTTTTGTTTTAGAATCCACTCATCTGAAAGCTGTTTAGAATAACCATATTTGTTAAGGGGCCTTAGGGCCGGGATGCCTTTATGGTCATCCTTGTAGCCTTGCTCCCCTGCCCCATAAGTTGCCGCACTAGAAGCGTAGACGATGGGGATATCAAGTTTTGCTGAAAGGGTTAGCAGTTCGTTGGTAAAAAGAGTGTTGTTCTCGTAGAGAAAATCCATGTCGAGTTCAGTAGTATCAGAGCAAGCTCCCATGTGATAAATCGCCTTGAGAGCGCTTTTTTTCTTCCACATCGGGTGATTAAAAAGATCTTCCACTTGAACAAAAGAATCATATTTAAGCCCTGCAAGATTCTTCCATTTATCGCCACTTTCAAAGTGGTCGCAAAGGATCAAATCCTCGTGACCTCTCTCATTTAATTCTTTTACAATCACGCTTCCGATGAAGCCAGCGGCACCCGTCACTAAAATCATGTTTTCCTCTCAAAGTTAGACCCCTTTATCATAGGCCTAAACGCTGAAAACGTCATGCACCTCGACGAATGCCCAACTGATTTAAGTGACTATCTGCACTATTAACTTGGAAAATGGTGCGGTTTAGGTTAGAAATTCCCCATATTTTCGAAGGAGTTTTAATGAACGTACCAGGCTGGATGATTGAAGAATCTTTTCGTAACACCTTTGCTATGGGTTTTAAAATAAAGGCCCATCTTCATAGCGAACAATCCAAGTTCCAAAAGATTGATGTGGTAGAAACTGAATCAGTTGGAAAGCTACTCCTTCTTGATGGCAAGACCATGGTTTCTGATAAAGATGAATTTGTTTATCACGAAGTGGTTTCCCATATCCCTTATATGGTTTCCCGTAACTGTAAAAAAGTTTTAATCATCGGTGGCGGTGATGGCGGAGTGGTTCGTGAATTCGTGAAGCACCCGGATATCGAAAGAATTGATCTGGTTGAAATCGATGAGCGCGTGATCGAAGTATCTAAAAAGTATTTCCCTGACTGCACTTCAGGTCTGTCTGATAAACGCGTTCGTGTGCTTCCAGAAGACGGCTTTGCTTTCATTAAGCGCGCCAAGAATGAATACGACATTATCGTAGTGGATTCGACTGACCCGGTTGATTTCGCTTCAGGACTCTTCACTGATGAGTTCTACCAGGACGTTCATAATGCCTTAACTGAAGACGGCATCATGATGAACCAAACCGAAAACCCATTCCTAGATGAGTGGGGAGTAAAAAATATTTACAACAACATGAGAAAGATTTTTCCAGTGGTAAATTCTTTCAACGCTCCTATGCTTATCTATCCTGGAGTTTATTGGACTTTCGGTTTCTCTTCTAAGAAATACCGTCCAACCGATATTAATCCAGACAAAATGTCTCACATGACAAATCTTCAAAGAAGCCTTAAGTGGTACAATATGGATTGGCACAAAGGGACTTTCTCGATCTCTAACTTTCATAAACAAATGATCGGCCAGGAATAAAAAACTTATGACTACTGAACCACGTTTAATTAAAGAAGTTGAAGGGCTAGAGCCGCAAAAACCATTTATTGGTACTCAGTACGCTGAGGCGATCTACTCTCACTCAACTCACATTATTGGCTTTTGCTTTGATGGGACAACCAGTTTCCGTCCAGGGGCCCGCTTTGCTCCTAGTGCCATCCGTGAAGCTTCTTACGGGCTTGAGGACTACTCTCCTTACCTTGATAAGGACACACAGGACTACAACATCATCACCATGGGAGATCTTCCGACTTATCCGTCGAAGTGGCACCTCACCAATGAATTCTTCATGGAGATGACAAAAGATTTGGATCTTAAAAAAGATGAAATCAAATTCGTGACCTTAGGGGGCGAGCACTCCATCTCTTATGGCCCGATTGTGACTTATCTTAAAAACTACCCGGATCTGGTAGTTCTTCACCTAGACGCTCACACCGATCTTCGTGACGGCTATCTGGAAGAGAAGTTCTCTCATGCGGCTATCATTCGCCGTGTGTTGGATCACTTCACCGACAAGAACCGTTTGATCCAATACGGGATCCGCTCAGGACCTCGCTCAGAATTTCAGTGGATGAAAGAAAATAAAACTCTCGCAAGCTCTCTTAAGGAGTGCTGCGAATGGCTCGAAGCTTTACCTGATGATCGTCCGATTTATTTAACTCTCGATCTCGATTTCTTCGACCCGGGCTTTTTCCCTGGCACAGGAACTCCTGAGGCCGGTGGTGAGGACTTCCATGGCTTCATGAAAATCCTTAAAATTTTAAACCGCAAAAACTTTGTTGGAGCAGATATCGTGGAACTCGCACCTATGCTTGATGCCACTAATAACTCCTCTTGTTTTGCTTCTAAAGTTACTCGCGAGGTTATGCTCGCAATGAATAAGTAATTGCCACAAAAACTTGCTGGGTGCTTGTCACCCAGCTTTTCTAACTCTTCGTTTTTACTTTCTCTACCCTCTCAATTATAACTTTTGGGCTTCCTCCTTTAGAATTTCTCCATTCGGAGGATCCATGAGAAAACTAAGCCGCCTTGAGGCCAATAAAGAAGTTAGAAGAGTCTTAAATCGCCACGGAGTAGACCTCTCCTATTGTCAGTACAGTGTTGCAGGCATGGAAGTAAGACTCACCGGCTGGTTATGTAAGCACGACACCTCCGACTATAACGGCTCTCAGATTGAGAGCATGATTCAGGAATTCATGCGGCTCTTACCGGGTTTTTCCATTGTGGGAAGTTTAGATAATTGGAGTTTCTCTACCGATCACATTAGTTTTCTGGGCGACAGTAACCAATCATCCAGTAGAGGAAACGGCGGCGAAGAAGATCAGGAACGTTATTACATTGATTACGATTATGATTCCGAGGCCGGTTGATCAGGCGACTCATTGTCATCAATGTATCGGCGCTTTAAATAAGGGTGAACCAAAAGCGCCACCGCGATAATTCCGATTTCGTATAAAACCATCATCGGAATCCAGACACACATCATACTTAAGATATCAGGTGTCGGTGTCACCACAGCGGCGAGGACCGCAAAAATCACGGCCAGGTACCGACGCCACTCGCGCAAAGAATACTTAGTTACAAGTCCCATGAAACCTAAAATCACGACAACATTTGGAAGCTGAAAAAGAAGCCCTAAAAAGACTAAAACCTTACTTGAAAGAAGAAGATAGTCTTGAAGATTAAGCATCGCCTCAACATTTCCCACCCCGGCGGCGAGAAGGGTTTTGAAGGTAAAGGGAAAGATCACGTAGTAGCCGAAGGCCACACCAGAGAGAAATAGAAGAAAGCCTACAAAGATAAAAGGTCTAATCGCCTTAATCTCTTTGTCATAGAGACCGGGCTTAATAAAAAGCCAGGCTTCACGAAACCACAGAGGGCTGGCGAAAAAAACACAGGCCCAAAAAGCAATTTGGAGTTCCGCCAAAACTTTATCTAAGAGTCCAGTAAAGATCACTTTACCCGTAGTGCCAATCGCCTCTCTTAAAGGGGCGAGCAGAAACTCCTGAATATGGTTTGAAAAATAATAGCAGCCACCAAAAGAGACGACTAAAATAATCAGGATTCGAATCATCCTCGTTCTTAGTTCTTCCAGGTGTTCCATGAAACTCATTTCTTTCATGAGACCCATCTTAGCTCTAAGACTATTTTCTGTCTTATCTTTTCTAAATTCAGGGTACAATTGACCTATGAAATATCTTCTGGCCCTCATCTTAATCTTACCGTCACTGCCTCTGGAGGCGAGAACTCGTCAGATTCTTAAATGCTTAGGGCAAGAAGAGCAGCAGTTTCATCTTAAAAAAGATTCAGGTCCCTTGTATGAGCTTAACCAAAGGCTCATCTCTGAAATGCTTCAGATTCCCCGGATTGAAATCAGTTCCGCAGACTTTGAGGAGATCTGTAAGAATCCTAAATACTCCGCCTCCTGGAAGCTTCTTGAGCAGTCCATTAAAAAAGGTAAAGAACTCTTCATTTATCCGGAGAGCGTGACCGGTATGCAGCGGAGCATGGCCGAAGGAATGGTTGATGATTACATAGAAGCGACGAGAGAAATTCTTCTGACTTTTATTAACCAGGTCCAGATGCTCTCCCCGACTCCCACTTGCCTGAAGGAACAGATTCCTGAGCTCGATAATTTCTTCATTGAGATTAAATATCTGCAAGAGGATGTGGATCTTCAGCAAATTTTTAAAGGAAAAGATAAGAAGATCTTTGACCGCCTGACTTACTTTCCGGAAGCCTTTAAGAAGTGCCGGGAAGACCTTAAGAAGAAGGCCAAATCCAAATCAACTGCCCGTCCTAAGAAGAGCTGAAGCTCCCGGGCCATGGCCTCTTCTTCCGTCTGGGAGACTTTCTTATCAAAAGAAATCATGACCCGAGCGTCTTTCATCCCCTGAACTTCCATCTTCCATTCCTGACTTTGAGGAAATTTTGCCAGTTGGTAATCAATTTGAACTAACCAATCCGCAATAGGACGAAGCTTATAATGACGTCCTGATTTTTTTTCTTCTTTATTCACGAGCCAGCGCTTAAGTTGCGGCACACAGCTTCGGCAACCCATTCCGGCCTTTGTCGCTTCTGCCAGCGTATCAAGAGTGGGAGTGCTCTCTTTGTGAAGATGCTCAATCACATCAGACTCACGAACTCCGAAACAACGGCAAACCAAGGGACTCGCCTCATGATAGAGATAATCTCTGCCACGAAAAATATCGAGGGTCGCTTTCAGGAGTTCCAGTGGTTCGTTAATGAAAGAATCTTCTTCTTGTTTTAAGTCCCAAAAGAGCTGGTCATCTTGATAAAACTCTTCCCAGCTCTTGGTATTAATCTTTGAGATCTCAGCTAGACTCTTATTGATTATCAGAGCGCAAAGGGAAGATAACCAGGGATTAACCCCCCCTGAGTAGCCAGCATAAAGAAGTTTATCTTTTGAATCAAAGCGGAGGGAAAGAGTTCGCCCCTTGTACGTGGCTTCGACAGATGGAAAATCCACCGGTCGATTATGGGCCTTTTCAGAAATCAGATCTTTAAATTTTATCATCGGCTTCTGTCCACTCTTCCGGAGAGAATTGTGTCAGGATCTCGTGACCGTCTTCAGTGATCAAGATGGTATGTTCAAACTGAGCTGACCATGACTTATCTTTCGTTACAACCGTCCAGCCATCATTTAAAACTTTGCAGTGACGTTTCCCGAGATTGATCATGGGCTCGATAGTGAAAGTCATTCCTGGACGCATTTCTGCTCCTGTGCCCTTCTTCCCTACATGGACCACTTGAGGATCTTCATGAAACTTGCGCCCAATTCCGTGACCGCAGTATTCATGAACCACGGATAAATTATGGCCATGGGCCATCTCTTCAATAATAGCTCCGATATCTCCAATGTGAGCACCAGGACGACAAACAGAAATACCTGCCATCATGCACTCATAGGCCACATCTACCAGCTTTTTAACTTCTGGTTTTACGTTACCGATTAAGAAAGTGGCGTTGGTGTCCCCGTGAAAACCTTTCCAGATAGTGGTGACATCAAGATTTAAAATATCGCCGTCTCTCAGACGATCTTTTTCCGAAGGAATACCGTGGCAGATGACTTCATTTAATGATGTGCAAAGAGATTTAGTAAATCCGTGATAACCCAAAGTAGCAGGAATTCCTCCACGATTAATGGTGTACTGGTGACACATCGTGTTTATCTCTTCGGTCGTCATTCCGATACGAAGGTTCTTTCCTAAGAAGTGGAGCGTTTTAGCTGCCATCTTACAGGACTCCCTCATAATTTCTATTTCGCGGGCGGATTTAATTGTGATCATAGGCTACCTTATACACTTTTGACCTCTTTTACGCTAGCTTGAAGAGATGAAAAGCTACCAAGTCATTAGAACTCATATCTCCCCTTATCAAAGTAAAGACTTCAGTCTGAAGGAAAAAGCGCTGATTGAACAATTACCTGGATTGAATTACCAGGCACTTAAGGACGCAAAAGCTCAGGAAACCATTCTTATTACCAATACCCATACTCAGTTAAGGGAATTGCCTCCTGCTCTCTTGAAACAAACTAAACTCATCATTCATCCTAATTCCGGTTATGACCATTTTGAGTCGGAACAAGATTTATGGAGAGATATTCCTCTGGTGGTAGGTCATACCATCCGTGCTCAGGCAGTAGCGGAGTATAGCTTGCGCGCTCTGTTTGAAGGCTTAGTTGAACTTCCGGCCCACATGAGTTGGGATTCTCAGCGGACCTGGAATCGCCCTCTCTTACAGGGGACTTCCGTTTGGGTCTTTGGATATGGCCATATTGGAAAAATCATATCAGAAACCCTTCGCACTTTAGGCATGAAGGTGACTGTGGTTGATCCTTACCAGGAAAACACTCTGACACACTGGAAGGATGGGAACATTCAAGAAGCACGGGTCATCATCTCGGCCATGAGTTTAAATAAATCCACCTACCATTATTTTAATCAGGATTTTTTCAAGGCCTTAAGTGAAGAAGTTCTTTTCATCAATGGAGCACGTGGAAAGTTAGTGGATGAGACTGCTTTAAGAGAGTATCTTCTCACCCATCCAGCTTCTTTTGCTTTCTTAGATGTCTTTGAGAAAGAACCATTCACTGATGATTGGCATGGCTTCCCTCAAGTTTGGAAGACCAGTCATATTGCTGGAGTAGAAAAAAATCTGGATCAAAAAATCTTAAACTTTGAAGAAGCGGTCTTAAAAGATTATCTCAGTCTTGATACAAAAGAATTCTTCGAGCAATACCAAAAAGAGCTCTTGCAGAATAAGTTAATGAAAGGAGTGCTCATTTGAAAAATCTACCTGAACTTCTGACCTTACCAGGAAACGGAGTTTTTACAGTTAATACCGGTAAAGAAAAAAAAGAAAAATTGATGCTCGCCTATTACGGCACTCGCAATGTAGAAGTGGCCCGAAAGAAGTGGCTCAAAACTTTTGAAAAACTAGATCCCAAAAAACCATGGGTCTTAGGTATTCCTTCCGATAATGGTGGTGGTATTCAACGAGGTGCTAACTGGGGGCCATTGGTTCTACGTCAGGAGATTCTTGATTCATCAAAAGGATTTACTGATCTAGGAGATGTGAGAGTTATCCCTCATCTTCTTCATGATAAGTACCTGAATGAAGAAACCATCAAACTTTGTCGAAAAGGTCTTTATGGAAAGCTATATAAGCTTCCCGTTTCTCCTCTTAGCATTGCCGAAAAGGCCTTGGAAGAACTTTATAAAAAACATCCGGACGCTCGCATTCTGGGTTTCGGTGGAGATCACTCTACTAGCTACCCATTAGTTAAGAGCTGGCTTGAGTCACGAAAAAATTTAAAAGAAGCTGCCCTCTTTCACTTTGACGCCCACACTGATCTTCTTGACCGAAGACTCGGAATCGATATTTGTTTTGGAACCTGGACTTATAAAATTCTGGAAGACCTCGCCTCAACTGATCACGTTCTTCAAATCGGCATTCGTTCCAGCGGAAAAAATAAAAAGCACTGGAAAGATAAGCTTGGGGTGGAACAACTTTGGGCAAGTGAAGTGAATAAATGGGGTGTCGAAAAAACCTACAAAAAAATTAAAGACCATTATAAAAAACTCGGCATCAAAGAGATTTATATAAGTTTTGATATCGATGCTTTGGATGAGCGATATGCCTCGGCAACCGGCACGCCGGAGAAAGAAGGACTTCTTCCTACTGATTGTGCTGCTATCATACGTTTACTCGCTCAGGATTTTTCTATTACCGGAGCGGACTTAATGGAAGTGGCCCCTTATGTGTGGCCGGAAGGTGTAGAGGCCAGGGATCAGCAAAGTTCTCTCACTGTTGCCGGAGATATGGCGCGAGTTCTTCTGGAGTCTCTTCATTCATGAGAAGAAAAATCGTTTTCCCGCCAGTGGATACGGCAACAGAAGACGGACTGGTGGCCGTAGGGGGAGATCTGGAGGTTGATACTCTCCTTGAGGCCTATCATCGGGGAATTTTCCCCTGGCCTCTCTCAACCTATCCGGCCAATATCAATTTACCCAACACCTGGTTCTCTCCTGATCCGCGTGGGGTTCTTCTTTTCGAGCATCTTCACGTATCTCGTTCGTTTATAAAGTTCTTAAAAAAGACCCCCTTTCATGTCACTTTCAACCAGGCCTTTTCAGAAGTTATAAATCAATGTGCGATGATGGTCCGAAAAGATCAGCCTGGTACCTGGATCACACCCAGTATCATTACTGCCTATCAAAAATTATTTGAAGAAGGGCACGCCTACTCCGTTGAAGTATGGAGAGAAAAAAAACTCATGGGTGGAATGTATGGAGTAGTTATTGGTGAGTTCGTTTCAGGTGAATCCATGTTCATGCTGGAAGATAATGCTTCTAAACAGGGACTCTATACGCTTTTAGTTCATCTGGAAGACAAAGGCATCCACTGGCTCGACACCCAGATGGTGACACCGGTGGTTCAGCAGTTTGGTGGTGGCTACCTGCCACGGAAAACTTTTATTCGTATGCTCGAACAAACCAATTGGGAAAGAACAAGATCAGAGATTTTCTGAAGCTTCGGGTCTCTTCCCTAGTTCTAAGACTCCCTTCGGGGCCAGTTCAACACACAAACCGCAGGCAATACAGCCCTTCTGATCAATGATAAAATCTGTCTCAGTAACCTTGATTGCTTGGGTGGGACAAACGACTTCGCAAACACGGGCGCTCTTCCATTCTTTAAGGGCCTTAATATCACCGGTGAAGTGCGGCTTTCTTTTCAGCCGTGGAGAATAAAAATAAATCTTTGAAGGCCACTCTGTTTTAAAGAGACCTAATGCCTTGAAGATTTTTTCACCAGAAATGTTACGAATCTGATGAAAGTTCCATTGAGCACGAAAGTAAGAAACCTTATTGTAAAAACTTCTATTTAAAATCATTAGCGGTCAATCTCCCAACGAGACAATCCAAGGCTTGCCATGCAAACCTTTAACTGCTCTTCCTGTAGCCCATCAACAAAAATGGACATGGCCTGGGCCATAGTAAAACTTGGCGTTTTCATTTTAATCCGGGAGGGTCTTAATTCCGGACCCAACTGCACAAGGAAGCCACCCTCCCCTGAAGGCATTTCTAATCCGCTATAATGCCAATTGATTGGCGGATCTAATTGTCTGAAATGTTCCATCAGCGCCAGAGGATCAAGATCAAAATTCTCATCCACGATTCTTCCTAACGGAAGATTATCGATCACCTGAGTGATAATTCTTAGACTCTGAAGAATTTCTTCATAACGGATAAGGTATCTATCAAAGGCTGTACCATTAATACCTACCGGGACATCGAAATCTATATCCTGGTAGAAATAAAAAGGTCGTGATTTACGGAGATCAAAATTTAATCCTGCCGCTCTCATGGCAGGACCACTGACACCCGCCTGCATAACTGATTGAGCATTAACCGGATTTCCTGAAAGAAGTTTACGGAACCGGGAGCGACTTACCAAAGAATTATGAACTAAGTGAAGCTTCTTCGTAATTTTATCAGAAGCATCCTGATACTCAACAATCCATCCCGGTGGAAGCTCTTCGGTCATTCCTCCAATTTTAACAGTACCTAATCCATGGCGGTAACCAGAGTACTTTTCAAAGAGCTCATAAACTTTTTCACGTAAATCCAAAATCAGGCGGTGTTCGTGGAATTCCCCGTGATAACAAATAGAATGAAGAACTGTCAGATGATCAGCAATTCTTCCGAGTTCCAAAAAGACTATTCTTAAGGCCTGTGCCCTTTCAGGTATTTTTATCCGGAACATGTCTTCAATCGTTCTACACCAAGCGGTCGAATAATGAGGAGCCGCACTTAAATTGACTTTATCCGCTAAATGAATGATCTGAAAAATGTCCTTAGTCTTAAGTAGCTTCTCTAATCCCTGATGATGAAAACCAACTTCAAGAATGGATTTTACAACTCGGGCGGGATCAAAACATAGCATCCATTCAAAATTCCCTAACGTATCAGGAGCTGTGAGATCATATCTTTTCCACTGATAGCTCTCTTCAGGGTAAGGGGCCTCTGACTTATTGGGATTAAACCTTAACCGGGGAAATTCCAGGCGATGGTTTGGACTAAGACCAGGCATAAGAAGTGGTTCCTGGGACTTATTGAAACGGAGATTAAGCATTTCTGCTTGCTCTCGCTCGGGCCACTCCGCGTGGGGATAAAAATCAGTAATTGAAGGGATGATCTCACCTTCTTGAACCATGAGGTGTAAGTTCAAACGCTGATGGGTGCCCATATTAAGAAGATGGTACACAATCTCAATTCCCAAACCACAGTCGTTACCGGCCATATCCACTAAAGTGAGATATCCCATGTCTTCTTTCAGAAATTTAATCCAATCGAGAAGATCTATAGGCCGCACAGTTAAGTTATGAAGACCCCAACTATCAGTGTATCGGGATCCACCCATGTGGGAGAGAACTTGTTTTGTCTTTTCGAATTCTTTCCAGTTAAACATTTCGTAACTTCTGATGGCACAATTCCAGTGCCCCTAAAAACTCTTCCGGGAGTGTGTTCCAGCCCGTGAGCTCGACATAATTTAAGTTGATGGGTTCAAACATTTTACAGACCGGATGATTCTTAAGCAGTGTCATTGAATCATTTAACAGAAGTAAGACCTTCGTCTTTTTCATCTCTTCCAGAATTGCTTCAAGAAGGGCCTGATTTTTTTGAGTGATCACTCCATCCCAAATAATCACATCAGCTTCTTCCATCTTATCAACAAATTTCAAAGAAAAAGGTAAAGCGTGAAGATACTTATCCCCTAACAATGAAAAACTCTCCGTCATCATATAAGGATGTGAGACTTGATATATGGTTAATATTTCTTTCATTTAATAGATCCACTTCTCTTTAGTAGCCTTGTCATTCACTTCGCGTTTTTTCCACTGAATATCTTCCGGAAATACAGCGGTTTCTTTAAGTATCTTTGTGTTCGGATTATTCCGGCAGATGAGGGACGGCGTTCTCACCTTCACCCAAGAATACATTTTACTATGAGTACCGTGAACCAGATTATCATAATCAATAAATCTGAAGTATTCTTTTTCCCCTTTTAGACTGGTCAGGAAATTAGGCAGGTAGGCCATCGCCAGATCAATCATTTTTTCATTACACTGACTAATCCCATCTTTCAGGTCATAGACTCGCTCTCCCTGAACATTCAGAACATTTCTCTGCCAGGAGCCGGCCCGGCAATCAAAATAATAGCCTTCCTGGTGAAGCCGGTAATAGATACCCATAAAACTCAGGAACCAAAAGGCTTCCGGATCACGATTAATATTTCCGTGGTAAACCATTTTTTCACAAGTGGTCATTTCCTGATAATATTTCTTCGTAAATTTCTGAAGCCGACTAGCAAATCCAATGGGCCTTCTTTCTTTCTTCAATGCTTCCAGGAGCTTTAACTTTTTCTCAATCTCCCCGACCGATTGAGCAGGTTTATCTTCGGCCCGCTCTTTTCCAACTTCGTTCCAAAAACTGTCGTATAAAGCATGACAGCTTTTTTGAATCTGGTTGATTTTCTTATCCGTAAGAAAGATCGTATTCTTTTTAAAGAAGTCAAAACCATCAGAGAACTCAATCAATTGGCTGACCTTGATCCGAGGATAAGAATCACTACCTAAGGTATTTCGGCCATTAATGTTTTCCAAATGGGCCTTCGAAGTTTTCCAGTCAAAATGCTTTTGAAAATCAGAGGTGTTATTAATTCCTGCAAGCTCCGGATCATCTGCGTCCACTCCCACCAGTACTAATCGGGAAAGCCAATTGCTCTTACCTAAACAGTTCCCATCACGGCAAATCTGCTCAACAAAAGCTCCTACTAATTTAACATCACGATAATTGTGAATCGCCGTCTCATGGTAATTTTTCATTCGAGACCAGACGATCACTTTCTGGGCTTCGCCTAATTGATCCAAAACACGTGGGATGAATCCGATCGAAAAAACCGGTCTATGGATTGTTCCGGAAAACTCACTCCAAATGTCACTCTGCTTACAGTACGTATGTTCGTAATACCTCTGACCAGAATATAAATCGATGTTGTAGGAATGCTGGGAATTCTCCGGAGTCGCGATGATGACGTTCACGATTCGATTTTTGTTTCTGAACTCGGGGCGAGTATCAAAGAACACATGGGAAACGGGCACCCCGTCAGCGCCGACAATCGCGTGATTTTGATTCACTGAAAACCATTGGTTAGGAAAGGTGCTTAGGAGTCCTTCCGCTTCGGCCACTTTCTTATGAGACGATGAGCAGGCCCCAAGACCGGCCAATAATATCAGAAAGAGAAACTGGCTTTTCAATTGACATAATCTCAATAACATAACATCATTACTCTACTTTTCTACAGGCCCGGGTGGTGGAATGGTAGACACAAGGGATTTAAAATCCCTCGGATGAATAATCCGTACGAGTTCGAGTCTCGTCTTGGGCACCATATTTATTTTTTTCAATTTCCAACATGCTAAAATCATTACACTTGAAAGGGTAATCGACAAGGATTAACAGCCAAGGCAACAATAAAAAACATTGTTTTGATAAGTAACGCCAAGAAACTACGTTGTAATATTTCCACCAAGGTAACTCTAAATCCTCATCCTGGCATATAACTCTCCTTACATAGGAGTTATAAATGAAAAAAATGAGCACCATCCTAGCGCTCTGGGCACTTCCTTTAATCGCTTCGGCCCATGAGTGTACGAAATTTTTAAATAATGGCTGGGTGGCCGATGAGGGTTATGCCTGTAGTGTCTCCCGTGAGGATCTATCACGGCTTCAGCTTCATAAAATGGAAATTTGCATCGGTACCGTTCCCTACCTAGACAATCAAAGGTATGCCGAAGCTGAGTACAAATGGATTCCCCTTTCTCAATATAATAATCCTTTCTCTAGGCGCGAAGGCCTTCATGATAAATACTTTGATAAGTATTATGCCGGTACGGCCTTTGAAGGCGATAATGGTGAGGAAGTCTATGAGCAGGATCGGGAGCAATTCCTTCTAAAAACTTTCCGTGAAGGATCCACCATGACAGGTGAGTATGATTACAAGGCAGAGATTATTCTGAACCTCAGGACTCTTACTGGAGAGCTACGGACTTACAATCGTAAGCCTGCTTTAGTGTTTAAGAAAAATTGGATTAAGAACTTCGACGTGAAATTTAATTGTATAAGAGTCCGGTGATTTCTCACCGGACTCTTATTAATTGCTAGAATAATTCAGGATCTTCAAGATCATCTTCTTCAAAGACAGGTAACTTCGACGGAGCTTCACAACCTTCGAGTTCTAAAGTCACGACTCCAGAATACTCTTTTGTCATTTTAAAGTTCTCTTCATCCACTTGGTAAGAAGTGACCACTTCAAGAGTGTCGAATTTAACTTTTTCAGGAGAGCATTCACCGAGGTCAATGAGTTCCCGTACACTCTCAAAAGTTCCATTCTCAATTGAAGGTAAGATCTTCTGAACATGCTCAACGACTGATTCTTCAGACTTGAAGACGGCCAGGTTAAAACTACCTTTGTAGCTCATGGGACTATGGTTTCCGACGTCAACGCCGCCACCAGTCCATCCATTAAAAGACATCAGTACAAACATCAGAATAAAGGCGAAATTTTTCATTGCTTTACCTCTGTCAGCGGGAAGAGCTGAACATTTAACTGATAGACCTGATCTAGTCCATCCATATTACTGGTTAATTCGTTAATTTCTTTTCTAAAGGCACGGATTTTCTCTTTAAGTACAGGCAGCTTATCTTTACTAATTTTAAGAGTAACACCGTTAAACTCGCGAACCTCACTTGGGTCATGAGTCAAAGACTCCAAGGCAAGCTCAATCATATCTTTATGATAGCTGTGAACACTGAGGTGACGAAGGTCATCGGCCGTTGAAAGAGCACCAGAAACCTGACGGTATTTCTGATTTTCGTCGCGTTCAATGAGTTTCAGCGTTTCCAAAGCGTCCAAAGTTTCCCGCACCTGGCGGACACTTACTTTTTTCCTTAGGCGCTCTGATATCCATTCTGGATCGTCTTTAAAGTTTTCCAGATCAACGAGCACGTAGATCGCCACATAAAACCAATGGGCCAATAAATCAAACTGATGCTTTTCTAATAGCGATAAACCCTGCTTGCGCTTTAGGGCCATAATATCATTGAAGTACTTAATCTTCTGATCAGCATTACTCTCTTGGTTGTAATGAACCAACAGTTCAAAGAACTGTGATTCGATCTTCTTTTTAAAACCAATGGCTGTGACATATTTGGGAATAGTATTAAGAGTTAAATTGCGGGTTCCATCAATCACCATTTTTAAATGTGATGGTGACCCGAGGTCGCCTTTGTTAACAAAAACACGATAAGAGTAAGAGGCATTTACCCTTTTCTTCGTTTGATAAAAGTCCTGAAGGAACTGGCGATAGTTCAGGTATTCAGTGACGTTTGGAAGTTGCTCTAAATTCATCTTGCCTCAAATTGAAAAGGGCCCCTCATAGAGGAGCCCTATTAACTAGCAATTAATTATTTGTAGCTTACGAAACAACGGTTGTTCTTAACGATCAAAGTAGCACGGTATTTAGCTTCAAGAGTTCCATTAACGTTACGGTAGAATTTCTTAATAAGAGTGTTACCGATTTTGATGTGACGAGGGTGAGTGTCACAGTTTTGGAATTTCATAGATTGAAGAAGACCTTTATCTTCTTTGATTGTTGGAAGAGCAGCTTCAACCATAGAAAGAACTTCTTCTTCAGATGTTCCCCAGAAAATTTTAGAGAAAGTGTTTGTTTCATAACCAGCAGCAAAGCTAGAAGCTGAAAGAGCAAGAGCAGCGATAAGTACGATAGTTTTCATTTTGATCTCCGTTTAGTTGTTAAATCTTTTTGTAATCCGTTTAGTTAATTGCCTTGGCAGGAAGGAAAATAGATCGCACCACTCAACTTTGTCAAAAAAGTTTCTACATTTTATAAAAAAGCCATTCACAAATGTGTACACCTCCTATCCCGGGCGAGCCATAAGCATCTAAAACCACAGGCAAAACACATCACTGTCGCCCTGCCGCAAAAGAAATACGCAAACGAACGCAAGGCGAAATAAAGGTACACACCAGATCGTTAAGACGCTCTTAACACTTTGCGACATAGAACAAGATTTTGTGGCAAACCACAGGTTTTTTTGTCAAGTATTCCAAAGCTAGCGCCGATAACTACCCGAAAGCTTATTGAAAGAAGGGTTAAATCCGTTTTGCCTTTACACTGGGTTTAATCAAATTGAGGTAGTTTATGGAACGTTCGTTGAAAACTTTATGCCTTATCGCAGTTGGAGCACTGGCAATCAGTGGACAAGCAAATGCCCATGAAAATTTGTGGAATGGATTGATAAAAAAACTTTCAGGTCATTCTTCAAAAGGTCTCCAGCTCTCATCAAGTAAAGAAACGAAACCTCATCACAAAATAACTCCAAAGGTTGTGAGCTTTCGTGGTGAGATTGAAATCCCCTCTGCCATGACGTTAACTCTGGGTCGCGGTTATCCCCATCAATCTGCGGGACAATTGATCATCGATAATCAAATCGTGTGTAACTACTCACCAAAAACGAATCATTTCCTCACCGGTAATATTTATTACTTAAAAAATTGTTCGGATGGGAGTCGTTCAAAAGACTCCGTTTACGTGAGTAACAAAATTGAATTAGTTCTCAATCAAGCTTCTGGTGATCGAGCAGTCCTTCTTGCGAATGTAAGAGTCCTGCGATCAGAAGAAGTTGAATACGGCCTGGTCTTTCCGTACATCAATGCGACGGAAGGACAGATCTTGAGTTTTAATGGTGATGCCTGGGTTCCTGTTGATCCTTCTTCATTAGGCGGTGGCGCTGGAGCCCAAGGTCCTCAAGGCGAACAAGGTCCAATGGGACCTCAAGGTCCGCAAGGTCCTCAAGGTGAAAAAGGCGAACCTGGAATCGCTGGTGCTCCTGGTGAAAAAGGAGACAAAGGCGATAAAGGTGATCCTGGAGTTGCGGGCCCTGCTGGTGTCGCAGGACCTGCTGGTCCACAAGGTCCAAAGGGTGATGCTGGTCCTGCAGGCGTCGCTGGAGCTGTAGGTCCTCAAGGTCCCAAAGGTGATGCTGGTCCTGCAGGCGTCGCTGGCCCACAAGGACCAAAAGGTGATCAAGGTATTGCAGGCCCAGTCGGTCCCCAAGGTCCTGCAGGTGCTGACGGTGCAGTTGGACCGCAAGGACCACAAGGACCAAAAGGTGATCAAGGTATTGCGGGTCCAGTCGGTCCACAA
Organism: Pseudomonadota bacterium; assembly: GCA_023432655.1. Taxonomy (GTDB): domain Bacteria; phylum Bdellovibrionota; class Bacteriovoracia; order Bacteriovoracales; family Bacteriovoracaceae; genus Peredibacter. The sequence goes on from JAEYUK010000178.1 coordinate 19,106, forward strand.
GGTCCTGCAGGTGCTGACGGTGCGGTTGGACCGCAAGGACCACAAGGACCAAAAGGTGATCAAGGTATTGCTGGTGTAGCAGGTCCTCAAGGTCCAATGGGTCTTCCTGGTGCCCAAGGTCCGCAAGGCCCTCAAGGTCCAGCTGGTCCACAAGGTGAAAAAGGTGAAGCTGGGGCCCAAGGTCCACAAGGTTTAAAGGGTGACAAAGGTGATAAGGGTGATCGTGGGCTTTCGCAGATTGCTTATCTTCGAGATGAAAAACCAAATGGTGTTTACGCTGGTTCTTGTACTGCAGGTAACTGGAGTACTCGAGACCTAAACACTCTTGGTGGTGATACAAGTTTTATTAGTCTGAGTGGAAATAGATTCGTTCTTTCTCCAGGAAAATACTTTATTGAAGTTAGTGCTCCAGCGTTTCAAGTTGCTATGTCACAGGCCAAGTTAAAAGTAATTGAAACAGACTCGGATGTCCTAATAGGATCACTTGCCTACTCTCATGTTAGTTCTCCTTCGATCTCTCATTCCACTATTCAAGGAGAGATAATTGTCGATTCATCTTCTACATTTGAAGTTCAGCAAATCTGTGCAGCATCCAGAGTTAATACAGGCTTTGGAATTGCCGGAGGCTTCGGAGTCCGCGAGGTTTATACTCAAGTAAAAATTATTAAAACTGAATAATTTGCTTTAAACGCATGGTTCCTTTTAGAATGGAACCATGCGGATTCTTATTCTCATCACTTTTATTATTAATTCTGCTTTCGCACAAATTGATCCAGGGACGGGAGTTGAAGGTAATTGCACTGAAGGATCATTCCTTCTTCCGGCCACAGATCCCCTAACAAACACATATGATTGTCAGGATGTGGCAATCGGTAATCTTTCAATTGTTAATGATCCAACCTTGCCACTAACTATCAGAGCGACTGGAACAGTTACAATAACTGGGACAGTTTCATTTAATGGATCAAATGCAGTTGAAGATAATGGAGGCGCTGGCGGACCTGCTGGCGGTGGTAATGGGGGAACAAATCAATTCGGAGTCGCGACCTCAGGCGAGCCGGCCTTCCCTAACCAGGGAGGTAATAATCCTACAGATCCGAGTTGCTCAAATCCTGGTAGCGCTGAAGGTTCAGGTGGCGGTGGAGGTTCCTTAATTTCTTTTGGTGACCCAGGATTTAAAGGAACTCTTTCCTCCGGAATAGGTCCAGTAATTACAGATCCAGGAACTCCTGGCCAAGATCTCATTACCTTTAATGTGAATAATTTTGTTTTTGCTGGCTCAGGCGGAGGTCCAGGAGGGGCAGGCTGTGAAAATTCTTCCACAACCGGACAAACTCCTGGTGGTGGTGGTGGTGGCGGTGGCGCCATTAAAATAATCTCAGCAGGGGATATCACTATCACAGGTAGTATTAATGTCTCAGGAGGCAATGGCGGGACTACGACTACTATTAGCGGCGGAGGCGGCGGTGGCTCTGGTGGAATCATTGCTCTTCAAAGTCTTTCGAAGATAAATTTGAATAGCACTCTACTTGCTTTAGGCGGACAGGGTGGCACAAATTCTACTCCAGGAGAAAGTGGTAACGGTGGTAATGGAGCTCCTGGATATATCTATTTAGAAGATAAAGTGGATGGCATAAGAACTTATACAGGATCATTTACTCCTCCCCCATCCCCTTCCAAACAAAGTCTCAACTCCGACATATCCTGTGGAACGATTGCAGAGAGCGAAGAATCTCATTCAAATGCTCTCATGTTAATGGCTCTAGGATTTCTTTTGGCCTTAGGTACTAAAATTCTTTTCCAATTCCCAATGAAACTTTCAAGGAAGTTTGTTCACCGGAATTAATTTCGTATTCGCGAAGGGCGTAACTTAGTCCGCCCAGAAGAAGATACGATTTGAAATGGTGGATGACATCTGCTCCGACTTCCATTTGTTTTATATCACCCAAAAGGTACATGGCCCTACCTTGCATTTCCCAGTTTTTATTGAAAGCAAGATAGTTTTTTAGAATGGGGCCGTAGCTTGGACCTGAAACAGATTCAGAGGAAACTTTGTTGTCGCCGCCAATGGAATAGGCCCCCCCACTGGTGTGACCGATGGCGAACCCGATGGTTAGTTTGTGATAAGGATTTGAGTTTATGGTGCGAACAGCATCAACCATCACTCTCTGAAAGAGGTAACTCTCCCCTTCGAACACTTCGCCAGATTGTCTTAAAACATCTGCGCTGAATGTCCATCGTTCTTTAAAGAGGGTTCCAGCGAGACTCATGCTCATTAAAGCGTTGCCATCAATTTTTCCTGTTTCACCATCTTCAAATGAATATGAATCCATGGACGGTGCCCATAAAAGGAAAGCTCTCTTCTTCCAGTCTTTTTTCCAGACAGCGGGCGGGATATCAGCAATGATTATTTTTTCAAGAGGAGGTTTTATCTGGAATCTTCCGGTATTACTAAGGACCTCTTCGCCTCGTTTATTAAAGGCCCGAACCCGCCAGAAATAAAGTCCATTTTCCCACTTCATATTTATGAATGAGGCTTCCGGGATTTTGGTCTCTTTTTTATAAAGTGTAGTTTTAAAATTTTTGAACTTAGCTATTTCAACCAAATATTTTACATTCGCTTCACTGCCGCGCCATTTAAGTTCAACATCTTTACTTTCAATTTCAACGGCCCGAATGGGAGTTAAGAGTCGGGGCTTATCTGGAGGTAGGATGTCTTCGCCTTTCACTGTAAGAACTGATGGATCACTGAATAAACTTTGGCGGTCCCAATAATCAACAACGGCATACTGCCAATAATAAGTCCCTGCTGTAGCATTGGACCAAATGAATTCTTTACTAGTTAAACGCTCTTGATAGACCAGATTTTTTAAATCCGAGTCCTGATAGATTCTTACGATATAGGCCTTGGCCTCTTCTTTTGCAGGTAATTCTATCTTCACCTGCCCCCGAATCTCATCAGCATGGGCAGAAGGGAGAATAAAATCCCATAAGATTTTGATCCATGAACTTTTCTTAGAAAATTCTTCAAGTGGCACTTCCAGGTCAGGTAGCTTCTCTGGTTTGGAGGGAGCAGGAACTGGCTCGATAATGACTTTCTTCGGTTCACTCACTTCGTAAGTTCCGTTTGCTAAATACTGGCGACTTCTCCAGTAGTACTCACCTATCTCCGGCACACTCACTTGAAGAGAATTCTTTGTGACCTCAACCTTTTTCACAACCGTATTGAAGCCTGAATCTTTTGCAAGTTCGAAAACACTCTTGGACCCATCCTCTGCCTCCCATTCAAAAGTTACACTTTGATCGGGCTTCTTTAACTGAATACGTTGGATGTTTTCATTGTTCTTTTCTTGTGAGAAATCCGCCACAGTAAATGTTTTCCACTCGGACCACGCACTTTTTCGTAAATATGAATCATACGCCCGGGCGCGCCACTCATAAGTACCGCCTTTCTGTGCGACATACTGAAAAGTGTTTCCTTCCGTTTTATAAGAAGTAACAGCCTCTAATGGGTCTTGAATTTCAATTTCAACCTGAGATTTACTTACCCATGAAAAGCTAATTTTTTCATTCGGTGTCTCATAGGTTTGAAATTCCACCTCATGAGGCATAAGTTCTTCAGGAACTTGTGGAAGAGGTATGCTGACAATTTTTATTTGCTGCCAAGGAGTCCAAATGGCCAGCGGACGATCGGGAGATTCTATTTTTATGCGCCACCTGAGAGGAAGTTCTCTCTTGATATCCAAAGTGGCCCGGGCCTCTGACGTAGTGAAAGAATAGCTGTCACCGTTTTCCCATTCAATCTTATGTGGAAGTTTCTCATCATTCTTCCACTGGATAAGGATTAAGGGATCTTCTCCTTCTAAGAGTGAGACTTCTTCCCCGTCCCGGGGTCGAATAATTTCAGGAGAGGTCTCTTTTATGATTCTTATTGAGTTAAGAAGAGATACTCCCTTTTCATTTTCAATCCGGTAATAATGCAGTCCCTGATAAAGTTCCTTTTCGATTTCTCCCAATCCTGCAACTGTAACCGCTTTATCAAAATTTAATTTTCGGGAAAAGATCGCCCTGGCCTCTTCTCTGGGCTCCCATAAAAACTGAACATTCACCGGAGTATCAGAAACATATCTCACTTCGCTTCTTTCAGGCGCAACCACTTCAAAATGAATATTCTTCTTTTGAATTTTATCTCCGGTAATCTCGAGAGCCGTTTTGTCATTCAGATTTTCTATCAGCCCATCTTTTTCAATTTTAATTTCGCCACTTAAGACTCCAATCTCCCCTTTTTGGTCTGCCAGGTTAATCTGGATGTCTGCGTCCTTACCAGAAACTAAATAATCATTTCCATTCATCTGGACTTTAAGAGGTTTGTTTCCTTCAAGCTTCGCCCGGATAAACCCATTAGAAAGATCCATGGCGTTTTCATT
>JAEYUK010000306.1 GCA_023432655.1 Pseudomonadota bacterium
GTTACCTATCGCATAGCTCACATGCTCCTTAACCTGCGAATCCCCGGAAATCAGATTCTTGCCGTAAGTTTTACCAATAAAGCTGCCGCGGAAATGAAAGAAAGGGTTGCCCACTTGGTGGAAGCAAGGGCCCGCCGTGGAATCACTCTCTCTACCTTCCACTCTCTCGGTATCCGGATCCTCAGAGAAGACATCCATCACTTAGGGTATAACAATCTTTTTACCATCTACGATCAGGCCGATCAGATGAGTATTGTCCGGGAAGGACTAAAAAACTATCGATCAAATAAAAGCTATGATCGAAGCATCATCATGTCCAAAATTGGTTTTCTCAAAAACCAGGGTATTTCTGCTGACGCTTTTCCCAATAGTAAATTCTACGATCCGGAAAATAACTACGATGGGGCAACAGAATACGTTTACCATTTTTACCAAGAGAAACTTCAGTTTTGTAATGCTCTTGATTTTGATGACATTCTTTTTTTAGTGGTCCGCCTGTTTACCAACTTTCCGGAAGTAGCGAAAAAATATTCTGAGAGATTTAAATATATCATGATTGATGAGTACCAGGACACGAATAGCCTGCAGTTTGCTCTCATTCAGGCCCTCACCAGCACTCACCAGAATATTTGCGTAGTAGGTGACGATGACCAGGCGATCTACGGTTTCCGAGGTGCCGATATCTCTAACATTTTGAATTTTGAAAAACAGTTCAGTAACACCAAGGTCATTAAGCTAGAAGAAAATTACCGCTCTACTTTTCCGATCCTTAACCTCGCGAACAAAGTCATCAAAGAAAATACCAATCGAAAAGATAAAACCATGCGGACTTCTCAGACAGAAGGCGCACTTCCTCAATTATGGGCCACAGGTGACTCTGATCACGAGGCTGCGGTCATTGTCGAAGAAATCATAAAACAACAATCCCATAGTATTCCTTTGTCAGAGATAGCGATTCTCTACCGCTCCAACACGCAGGTTCCGCCTATAGAGGATCAACTTCGAATCGGACAGGTTCCCTATAAGATTATTGGTGGGCAGAAGTTTTATGAGAAAAAAGAAATTAAAGATATCATCGCGTATCTTTCCTTAATCCAGAATCCCAGAGATGAGCTCGCTCTCAGAAGGATTCTTAATGTGCCTAACCGCGGAATCGGCTCGGTCACTCTGAATAAAAACCTGGAAAAGTCTCTGGAGCAAAAACGCTCACTGTTCCAAATTCTCTGTGATGAGGAAGAGCACGATGGGATCAAATCCTTTATCCAGATCATCAGAAAATACCAGAGGGTCTTTAACGAAAAGTCCCTCCTCGACTCGATCAACGATCTCATCGAAGACCTTCATTACTATGATTTCATCGAGAAGAGTTATGATCAGGCGAAACTTGCGGCCCGTAAAAAAGATGACGTCAAAAACTTTATGCTGGCAGCAGATCGCTTTCAGGATCGATACCAGGAAGACGCCACCCTTAAAAACTTTGTCGAGCGACTTCTCCTGGCGGATTCTCAGGACACTCAGGCACCAGGGGAAGGCTTTAAAAAAAATGAAGTCACTCTTATGACTCTCCACGCTTCAAAGGGTTTGGAGTTTGATCATGTGTTTTTAGTCGGCATGGAGGAAGAACTTCTTCCTCACAAAAAGACCATCATTGATAATAGTGACATCAATGAAGAACGAAGACTTTGCTATGTTGGCATTACCCGTGCTCGAAAGAAATTAATAATGACTTATGCCAAAGAAAGAAAAATCTATGGCAAAATGATTCCAAGATTTAAATCCCGTTTCGTCATAGAACTCCCGGAGTGCTACAAGGAACTGGATAGAACTAATTTTGGAGATATGACTGAAGAAGAAGTTGTCGATTACAAGAAGAACTTTTTTGGAAGCTTGATGGATAGTCTTAAATGAAACTACTAGATTTACTCACCCTTTTTCATAACTGGATCTCTGATAAGGATTTTATCTGGTGGCCTTTCTCATTTCTTCGTCCTGAACCAAAAGAATTCATCTCGTTCAAACTGACACTCCTCATGACAGCTTGCTTTGGAAGTCTCGCCTTTCTGATGTTCACTGTGCTCGCGATCGCCAATAACGCTTTTACGGCGAACTATGCCGTCTCTGTTTTTGTTTCCTGTTTTGTCGGTTTTTTTCTGTGGTTTAATTTAATTACAAAACCACTTTGGAATCGTCGTTCACGTCAGCTGCAGAGTTAAAAAAAGGCCATCCCTGGCCTAAGTATCCATCCTTGGAAGACCCCTTCCTGACGGTCAAAAATTATTCTGGAAAAAAGACTTCTTGGTCACCCACTTCGCCCGTTGTAAAACCAGTGATGGTATACCCGCGTGGCATGTAGATGCCTAAAGTGAGAAATGAAATAAGAATGTCCTGAGGATTCTTATGCTCGTAGACGATGAGCTTAGACATTCCGTTATATCCTGCACGTCTTACTTCTTCATCGATGTAAACTTCATGATGCTCAGGTTCTACGCCCCAGAAATAAAAATGGCGGTGGCCAACAATAGAAACTTCTTTTCTGTGATTGGGATTACCTTCAAATGTTACTGGGACTGAATTTTTAGAGCGAAAATGAATGGTCGTGCAACCACCAAGAGAACCGAGAAGAATAAGGACAGAAAGTATTTTCATAACCTTAATTCTTAAGGCGTTAACTTATCTTGTCAAAAATTATTTTCAGTAATGATCAAAGCTTGGACGTTTTTTCTCAAGCATTCCATCTAAGGCCTTAAAGTGGTCCGACGAGCGTTGAGTGATTCCTTGGTAAGCGGCCATGAGTTCAAGATGAGAAACAAGGTCGTTTTGGTAGGCGTGTATGACTGCCTTCTTAGTCATCTGAAGAGCAATGGGTGGAAGTTCTGCTAATTTGTCGGCCAACTCTTCCGTTCTTTTTTCTAGTTCGCTCGGTAGGACCACTTCATTTACGAGACCTATTTTCAAAGCTTCTTCAGCGGTCACATTTTTACAAGTAAGAAACATCTCCATCGCTTTTCCAAAACCAATCAGACGAGTTAAGAAAAAGGCTCCCCCATCACCGGGAACCAAACCAACGCGAGCAAAGGTTTCTGCAAAAATCGCAGCTGATCCGGCAATACGAAGGTCACACATGGCCGCGAGATCGCACCCGGCCCCAACTGCGGCCCCATTAACCATGGCAATGAGCGGAGTCTTCAATTGGGAAATAGTTAGTGGGATTTGTTGAATTCCTGCCTGATAAGCTTCCCGAAGCTGATTAGACTCTCCAGCAAACATGCCAGACTTATCTTTCATCGCCTTAATGTCACCGCCGGCACAGAAATTCTTTCCGGCCCCGGTAATCACAATGACTCGAATCGAATTATCAATATCCGCGTGTTTTAAAACCTCTACCAGAGCGTTTACCATTTCAATGGAATAGGCATTACTCGCCTCTGGGCGATTAAGAGTAATCCACAGGGTGCTATTTTTTTTATGAGCTACGAGGTCAGTATAAGGTTTCAAATAAGGTGTCATACATTTCCTGTACTAAAATAGGCCTTTAAAAATTTTGATTCCGTAGACCTTCCAATTTTTTCCAGAATAAAACGAGAAGCTGCCGCTAGTTTATGAATATCGACACCTGTATCTAATCCCAAAGAATTCAGAAGGTACCAAACATCCTCAGTGGCAACGTTTCCAGTGGCCCCTTTCGCGTAAGGGCACCCTCCCAGACCTCCGGCCGAAGAATCGAAGGTCGTGATTTCTTCTTCCAGCGAAGCATAGATATTTGTCAAGGCCATGCCGCGTGTATCATGGAAGTGCATCGCGAGTTTCCCGACAGGAAACTCTGATTTCATAGCGCGAATGTAACTTCTGACCTGCATAGGGACGGCCACGCCAATAGTATCTCCGACTGAAACTTCATACACACCTAGTTCAAAGAGTCTCTTCGTTACAGAAATGAGTTTTTTCACATCCATAGTGCCCTCATAAGGACAACCAAAGGCCGTAGAAACATAGCCCCGAACCAGAATATTATCTTTTTTGGCTTCCTGGGCGACTTCTTGCATTCGCTCAAAGCTCTCGTCTACTGTGGCATTGATATTTTTCTTCGTGAACGAATCTGATGTAGCCGTAAAGAGAGCTATCTCTTTTACGCCTAACTTTTTTGCTGTCTCATACCCTTTAAGATTTGGTACCAGACACGGAAACGAAATCCCGTGTCCTGATAGCTCATTTTTCACCTGGGTAAAAAGTTCGGTAGCATCTGCCATTTGCGGGATCGCCGGCGCTTTCACAAAACTTGTGACTTCAATCGACTTAAGGCCGCTTTCTGCTAACCCCTTAATGAAGTTAAATTTATCGCTAGTCTGAAGAATAGTTTTCTCGTTCTGAAGACCATCGCGAGGTCCAACCTCAACTAACCTGATCATTCTGAAACCTCGGCCAGAACTACTCCTCCCTGGACAAGTTCGCCCACTTTGTGATGAATCTTTTTCACCACTCCATCTTTGTCCGAGCGGATAGAATGTTCCATTTTCATCGCTTCTAAAATCAGAATAGGTTCACCTTTTTTTACTTCACTTCCCACTTCTTTGATGATTTTAAAAATCTTTCCAGGCATCGGTGAAGTAAGACCGCCAGCATGAGCTCCGGCTTTTTTCATTTTTTTAGCGGCCGCTGTAGCAATGGCTTCCTTACCGTTAGCAATCACCATGGCCTCACCATCTTTATTAGGAGTTCCCACAGCTGCTTTAAATCTTCCCCCATTATCAAGGATAAGCTCCGGTCCCTCTTTTCCAATCAGAAGATAGGTATAACTTTTTCCATTGAGTGAGAAAGTAACGCTGTCTCCAGCATGCTTATAATCTTGAACCTTCACTTCCTGGCCATTAATTGTAAAAATTTTTTCCATACTAATTCCTAAACCCTACAAGTTCAGTCCAAGGGTTTCTGAGTATTTGAGATCCGGCAGTCACAGTTCTTTTCTTATCACTGAAACTAAGAGCTCCGATAATATCGGCCAAATCGTGATCACTTAAGTCACGGGCCATAAGATCTTTTTTAAAATCAGGAATAAAATGGGTATGCGTGTGACCCGCCACGAATTCTTTATGAGCAAGGATGCGCTTTAAATAATCTCGATTGGTCTTAACTCCCAAAAATAATACTTCATCCAGGCTAGAGATTGTTTTGGAAATCGCAATATCGCGGGTCTCGCCCCAAACCACCAGTTTAGCAAGCATCGGATCGTAGTTTACTCCCACCTCTGTTCCATCAAGAAAACCGCAATCAAGCCGCACATCGCGAAGACTAGGAGTTCCGATGCGGTCAATCTTCCCAATGGATGGCATAAAGTCCTGATCCGGGTCTTCCGCGTAAATTCGGCATTCAATGGCGTGACCTGATTGCTTGATGTCACTTTGCTTTAAGGGAAGCTTATCCCCCTGGGCCACCATGATCTGATAATTAACGAGATCATGACCTGTGACCATCTCGGTTACCGGGTGCTCCACCTGAAGCCGGGTATTCATTTCCATAAAATAGAAACTACCGTCCTGGGCCATGATGAATTCAACAGTTCCAGCTCCTCGGTAGTTAATTCCCTTAGCAATCTCAACTGCTGTCTCACAAACTTTTAATCTTAGTTCCTGAGACATATTAGGTGCCGGAGTTTCTTCTACGACTTTTTGATAGCGACGCTGAATAGAGCATTCTCTTTCAAAAAAATGGAGATGATTCCCGTGAGTGTCACTCATGAGCTGAACTTCAATATGACGGGGATTTAAAACGTATTATTCAATTAACACTTTATCAGAGGAAAAAGATTTAAGCCCCTCAGACTTGGCCCCACGAATCCCTTCCATTAGTTCCGAATCGTTATGAACGATTCTCATGCCTTTACCGCCGCCACCGGCCGAAGCTTTAATGAGAACCGGGTAGCCAATTTTCTTCGCTTCTTGAGCGAGATTTTCATCACTCTGATCATCACCATGATAGCCTGGAGTCAAAGGAACCTTTATTTTCTCCAGCGCTTTTTTAGATCCAATCTTATCTCCCATGAGAACAATCGATTCAGGAGTCGGACCGATGAAAATAATTCCGGAACTTTCCACCAGACGAGCAAACTCTTCATTTTCAGAGAGAAACCCATATCCCGGATGGATGGCATCCGCGCCGGATTTTTTAGCAATATCGATGAGTTTTTTCTTATTGAGATAAGTTTCAGAAAGCGCCCCACTCCCCAGGGAATAGGATTCATCAGCGTAAAGAGCATGAGGTAAATTCTTATCGTCTTCAGCATAAACCGTAACGACCTTGATTCCCATTTCTCTTGCTGTTTTTAAAACTCTTAAAGCAATTTCGCCGCGGTTAGCGACCATTATTTTTTTAATTTTCATGCTTTCATCCAGGCAGGTTTATCTTTTTCAAGAAGAGCGCGCATCCCTTCTTGCCCCTCAGCACTGACTCTTCTTTCAGTAATCATCTGGCAGGTAAAGTCTTCTGACGCTTTGAGATTTTTCATCACACCACGTATGAGTTTTTTTGCTTCTTTCGCGGCGACGGGCCCTGCGGCAAGAAACTTCTTTTTTACTTCTTCAATTTTTAAATCCAGATCCTGTCCGCTCACAACAACTTCATGCACGAGCCCCATTCTCTGGGCTTCAATCGCCCCAAAACGCTCTCCGGAGAGCATCCAGGCACGAGCATTACTTTCACCAATTTTGGAAATACAGTAAGGAGAAATGACTGCCGGAATAAGTCCTAAGCGAACTTCGGTAAAACCCATAAGAGCATTATCTGCAGCGACAACGTAATCGCAAACGCTCACAAGCCCCACTCCACCACCAAGCGCATGACCATTGATTCTTCCAATCACTGGAACATCACATTCATTTATGGCCGAAAACATGCGCGCCAGACGTTTTGAGTCCTGGAAGTTTTCTTCTTTAGTGTAATCCTTCATCGCTTTCATCCAGTTAAGATCAGCTCCTGCACAGAAGCTATTTCCTTTACCAGATAAAATAATGAGTCTTTCATCTTTAAATGATTCAAAGAGAGTAATCATCTCTTCAATTAATTCAGCATTAAAAGCGTTATGAAGATCGGGTCGATTTAACCAAACTTCTTTAACACCCTTTTCTTTTTCAATCACTTCAATGTATTTCATGATTACATCCTGAACACACCCCAGCTCGGGTCTGGGAATTCTTCGTTATGGGTCACACTCAAACACAGTCCCAAAATATCTCGGGTCTGAACCGGATCAATCACTCCATCATCCCAAAGTCGTGCGGATGAATAGTAAGGTGATCCCTCTTTTTCATATTTATCCAGGATCGGTTGCTTAAAGGCCGCCAGTTCCTGCTCTGTCATTTGAGGTTTTCCAGAAGCTTTAAGACCATCTTGTTTAACTGTCGCAAGAACGTTCGCAGCTTGCTCACCACCCATGACGGAAATACGTGAGTTAGGCCACATGAAGAGAAATCTTGGGCTAAAAGCTCGACCGCACATACCATAGTTACCAGCACCAAAAGAGCCGCCAATCACGACAGTGAACTTAGGAACTTTTACTGTTGATACAGCAGTAACAAACTTCGCCCCATGCTTGGCTATTCCTTCATTCTCATATTGTTTCCCCACCATAAAACCTGTGATGTTTTGGAGAAAAATCAGAGGAACTTTTCTTTGCCCACAAAGTTCAACAAAGTGGGCCGCTTTCTGAGACGATTCAGAAAAAAGGATCCCGTTGTTAGCGACAATACCCACCAGATAACCATGAATCTTTGCAAATCCAGTTACTAATGTTGTGCCATATCTTTCTTTAAATTCCTGAAACTCAGAGCCATCAACTAAGCGAGCAATAATATCTCTCACATCGAACGGTTTCCTCGTATCCTGAGGAATGATGCCGTATAATTCTTCTGTTTTATAAAGAGGTTCTTTAACTTCCGTTTTAATGTATTTACCAGGATGTTTAGGACGGTAGTTTAAAGTGGCCACAATGTTTCGTGCCATCTCAAGTCCTTCTTCTTCCGTCTCAGCAAAGTGATCCGCCACACCCGATTTAGAAGTATGCACATCGGCCCCTCCTAAATCTTCAGCTGTCACTTCCTCACCGGTCGCGGCCTTAACCAGAGGAGGTCCTCCGAGAAAAATGGTTCCATTCCCTTTAACGATAATCGTTTCATCACTCATGGCAGGAACATAGGCCCCGCCTGCAGTACAAGAACCACACACCACTGCGATTTGTGGAATTCCTAATGAAGACATCTGTGCCTGATTAAAAAAGATACGACCGAAATGTTCTTTATCTGGAAACACTTCATCTTGTTTTGGGAGAAAAGCGCCCCCTGAGTCCACGAGATAAATACATGGCAATTTATTTTCCAGTGCCACTTCTTGCGCTCTTAAATGCTTCTTAACCGTTAAAGGAAAATAAGTTCCACCTTTAACAGTGGCATCGTTAGCTACAAATAAGCACTCCACACCATGAACAAGTCCAATCCCTGTAACGACACCAGCAGAAGGAACATCTTCATCATAAACACCGTCGGCCGCGAGTGTTGAAAGTTCCAAGAAAGGAGAACCCGGATCAAGGATCTTTTCAATTCGTTCGCGAGGAAGAAGCTTTTGTCGCGACTTATGTTTTTTAATGGCGCTATCTCCGCCACCTTGGCGAGCTTGTTCTATTTTTGATTTTAGTTCTTTTGCGAGTCCGCGGTTAAATTCGGCATTAACTTGAAACTCAGTTGAATTGACATCAATGTGTGAGGCCAAAGGCTGCATGAAAACCCCATTTTTGTGAATAAAAATAACAATTTAGTCTAACGTGAAGGGGTGTAAGTGACAATCTTTTGGGCTCAGCACTACAGAGATAAATTGTTGTTGATGAGACCGTTTAAAAAGTACTGCAAATAGGCCTTAAGAAGAATGCCAGGATCTTCTTCCAGCACCCCACTTTCTCCGGTTTCCCAATTATAAGTAAAAGCTCGATCCAAAGTATGGACTCGATCATTATGCGCGAGGAAATATGTACTTCCGTCTGCATAATTAATGGCAACACCTGGATCATTATTGAAAATACTCACGGAAGTGGCCGGCAATTCACCAGAGACTTCCACATAGTCTAAAATCGACATAGGAATATCCGCATGTTGAGTCACTCTCTTTGACTCCCCTTGCTCAATTCCAGGGCCATAAATGATAAGTGGCACCCGATAGCGACCCACCATATTGGAATATTTGCTGGTCTCAAGTTTTTGGGAATGATCGGAGGTAATGATAAAAAGCGTATTATTAAACCACGGAGCCGTTTTAATCTTTTCAAAAAACTGCTTTAAAGCA
>JAEYUK010000055.1 GCA_023432655.1 Pseudomonadota bacterium
CTGATGGGATGACTTGAGAAATCGAAGAAATGTGATTCGATATTTCTTGAGGATCACTGACCCAAGCATAGATCAAGACCAACGATGATAATGCCGGAACAAGTGAGAAGAGAGCAAAGTAGGCCATCGCTGCTGAAAGCAGCGTAAGGCGGTCAGTCTTTATATTGCTCTTTACTCTAAGCAGTATGTCCTTCCAGCCCCTGGGAGGAATCTCTTGTGGTGAATTGGCCCAACGCCCTCGGGATGATGATGTTGTTGTCTCCATTTATGACTCCTCTGTTGATGACACTTGGGAGAATTGCAATTCATGGACCAGAGATAATCTCCATGTATAATATTCCTATAGAGGTTGAGTGATGGTACACAACATAAAGAAAATTTCGATTTCCGCTTTTGCCTCCATTGGGGCTTTCTTGATTACCCTGTTAGCCTTCTTCTCTACTAACGACTCTATTAAAGAAAAACAACGACTCGATTTTAAAAGTCATTCCTACTTAGTCCGCCAAAGCGTCGCCTTCCATTTGCAAAATTACGTTAATGTTCTCATCCAAACTCGGAGTATGTTTTATAGCTCGGCTGAAGTGAGTCGCGAAGAATTTAAGGCCTACGTAGATAATCTGGATATCATGAACATTTATCCAAGTTTCCAAGGGCTAGGCTATGTGGAGCGAATTTGGGAGAAGGATCTCGCTGCTCACGAAGCGAAAGTTCGAAAAGAAGGCTTTCCTGATTATCATGTCTGGCCTTCTGAGAAAAGATCAGAATATTACTCGATTGTTTACCTGGAGCCTTTTGATTGGAGAAATCAGAAAGCTTTTGGATTTGATATGTACTCCCAACCCAATCGAAGAAAGGCCATGGCCGGGGCACGGGATAGCGGCTTGCCTTTTATGACGAATAGAGTGGTACTGGTTCAGGAAACGGAAGTTGATCCACAGTACGGTTTTTTGATCTATGTCCCTCTCTATCAATCCTATAAAAAATTCGCAACCATAGAAGAACGGCGCAAGAACTTACGAGGATTTATCTATAGTCCATTCCGGGCCAGAAATTTTTTCCAAAATGCTTTAAAAGATTTTGAATCAAACCAATACGGTATCGAAATCTATCTTTCAGGAGATTCCTCTGATGAACTGATTTATGCAAGTCATCACGGGAATGAGAAAGTTCACGCCAACGATGTGATCTCAAGTGAAGTTCCTTTTTCCGGGAATCAGATTATTCTTAAGTTTTATTCATATCATCAGGCGAATTCCGAAGACCTGACTCCTTATATTATACTGACTCTGGGATCATTTTTTTCTCTTACTCTTTTCTGGTTAGTATGGAAACATTTCAAAAACTCCCGGTTAGAAAGAGAAAGGGCACGAATTTATGAATCACTAAACCGCATAGGAAAAGTGCTCTCCGCCGAATTAGATTTAGAAAAGCTCGTTCAAACCATTACAGATGCTGGTCTAGAGTTGTCACAAGGTATTTTTGGGGCATTCTTTTACTATCCGAATACAGATAGGCATGATGCGTATACTATTTATTCTCTTTCCGGTTCCGCCCGAACCTCCTTTGAGGAATATCCTGTCTCGAGTTTTAAAAATGTTTTCTCTTCAGTTTTTAAAGGAGAAGAAACACTTATCATTGGAGACTTAACTAAAGACCATTCCTTTCTGGCAAAAGGTGATTTCCCGTTGCGGAGTCTCTTGGGTGTTCCTGTTATTTCCAGGTCAGGGGAAGTCTTAGGTGTTCTCTTCTATGGGCACAGTAAGCTGAATGCCTTTGGCGAGACAGAAAAAATCCTCATCGAAGGAATTGCTTCTCAGGCGGCCATTGCCATTGATAATGCTCGTCTCCACAAAGAGACAAAAGAAGCGGTCGCTGCCAGAGACGAGTTTTTAAGTATTGCTTCCCATGAACTTAAAACCCCCATCACTTCAATGAAGCTCCAGTTTCAGCTCGCCTTAAAGCTTATTCAAAATAAAAATCCCAAAGTGTTTGATCCCTCGTCTGTGGAAAAACGAGTAAATCTCGCCAATATACAACTGGATCGAATGAGTAAGCTTGTGGAAGATATGCTGGAGTCCACACGTTTTTCATCAAGTAAACTCGAATTATCATTGGAAGAAGTTGATTTAGTTGATCTCGTTCAAACCACTGTAGACATCCTGGAACCACTCTTGGAACGAAGTCGAATTAAATTGGACTTTCATAAAGAAGTGTCTGAAGCAAAAGTTTTTGGAGACAAACATCGTCTCACACAGGTCGTAAATAATTTGATATCAAATGCGATGAAGTACGGCGACGGAAAGCCCATCAACATAACTATCGAGGAAACGACCAACAGTGTAGTATTAAAAGTACGGGATTTTGGAATTGGTATACCCGAGGACCGAATAGAAAAAATATTTGATCTCTACGAGCGAGCAGTTCCCAGTTCCAATATTAGTGGCTTAGGCCTTGGACTATTTATTGCCAATGAAATAATTAAGGCCCACAATGGAAAGATTAAAGTCGAAAGTTCCTTAGGAAATGGTTCGACGTTCATCCTGACCCTTCCGAAATTGCAGAGTTAACTCTTATGGCCAGTTCACATTACTTCTATTTTACATTGCCGCTTAATGAGCTTGATAGTTTGGTCGAAAATCACAAGAAAGATTTTAATATACTTATTGAGGATTCATATAGCGAAGAGGAGCTTTTAGAATTTGAAAAAATGATTGATTCCATCGCAGCTATTTATGTCCAGCCTATAATGGATGAACTTAGTTTTAATGACTTCTATACTGATCCCTCGCAATCGGATCGTCAAAAAGAGTTCTTTGAAAACTGTCGAAGTTCCATTGTCCTGGAGAATATGCCGTATCTGGAAAGTAATCCCTTTCAAGTAACCTACCTCAAGATGCTTCTTTCTCGTTTCGGCGAGGTTTTAATAGATCGAGGCGGCATTTTTGAATTGATCTTTAAGGATGACTATCTTAGAGAATTGAGTCGCTTTAAGTGTCTAGACGATCTCCTGCCAGTCTATAAACCTACAGAAGTCCGTGCGCGAACTTCGCTCCCTGTTGATCCAATAGATTTTCTGGTTTTGGATGTTTATAAGGAGTTTGATCGACTGGTTCTAAGTGAAAAAATAGAAGAAATAGATAAGGTTATAAAAGAACAAAACCTCAAGGTTCAAAAACTTTTTTACACCCTTAAGAAAGGGAAACTCGACGCTTCAGAACTTTATCAAAAATCAGGTCTCTCTCCAAAAGACTTTGATGACTATCTGGAAAAAATAAAATTCATTCTTCGAAGCTTCTGAGCACTATCCCCGTAATCATCTGGGATAATTCTTTGGGATGAGAGAGCATAGGGTAGTGGTCTGATTTCAGACTTTGAACATCCTTAATCCCTAATCGGGACATGTACTTAAATTGAGTCGTAACACTTAAAAGCGGATCGCCTTGAGTACTGATATAGGATTTGGGAATTTTGTTAAAATTCTCTTCATTATAAGTCATAGCTTCTGAAATTAAACTTATCCATTCGCTATGGAGGGGACTGTATTTTTCCTGACTCAGTTCCGGAGCCGCTCCTTGATAAAAACTCAAAGCATCTTTAGGAACAATCTTGAATCTCCCAAAAGTGACTATCTTAGAATAATTACGTTGATCGGTTCTATTAAGATGGTCTAGAGGCTTTTCTTTATTCTGAGGGGTCAGTGCCGTGACATAAATGATCCGTTCAATTTTATCGGGGCAAACTCCTACCATTCTGTTGGCAATGGCACCACCAAAGCTATGGGCCACTAGAACTGATTTAGATGGAATTTTCTGACAGCTCAGTTCGGCGAGAAGGCTTAAGCTGGGAGCTTCTTCGGTATCTCGTCCCAAACGTCCGAGGTTGATGACATTGAATCTGGGTACTTCTAAGTGAGGAATAACTTCGGTCCAGATATCTTCAGAAACATGGAGGTCTGAAATTAAAACGAGAGTTTGTTCAGGTTTAGGCGGAGTTAATGAACAGCCAACAAGGAGAAACAGTAACAAAATTTTATTCATTCTAAAATGGTCTTACAATCATGACTTTTTGGCAAGAAAACAAGAGGCCCTTTTCAGGGCCTCTTTAAGAGCTAGTAAATTTCAATCGAACCTAAGGAAACTTTCTGACCCGACAAACCGTGAGTGAAGCTCACTTCATATACACCGGCCTCAAGTTTAGGAAGACGTAGAGTTTTGCGGACCATACCTGTAACGTCTAGCCTGATTTTTGTCTCGGTCTTAGGGGCCGTCACAACCATCTTCCAAAGTAGTTCTTCGTTGCCTTCAATTGCGTAGTCAAAAGGAAGACAACGGAACTTCAAAGTCACATCTTCTTCTTTTGTATTTACATAAACAGTTGAGCTCGTGGCCTCAAAGATTTCCTCTTTTTTCTCCATGATACTGCAATTGCCGTACATGTATGAAAGATCATGTTGACCTGTCGAAGCCATATCAACCTGATATGTGCCTTTTGGAAGAGTAAGGATCGCTTCTGGAATTGACTTGTTATCAAAAAGAACTGTTTTTAAAACTGCTGCCTTAGGTGTTAATGAGATATCACCTTGTAGAGGGGAGCCGCTGTGATTGGCGATTTGTAGTCTTCCTTCACTTTGAGCATCTGTCGTTAGTAAATCGAGGCGGATTTCTTCTACTTCAAATTCGACAGTGGCACTTCTTTTCGTCCCCTGAACCATCATCAGAGTCAGCTGGTAATGTCCGGGCTTCGGAGTCGGAATAATCGTT
>JAEYUK010000025.1 GCA_023432655.1 Pseudomonadota bacterium
AGGCGACCCTGTGGTGAAAGGCGAAACAGTATTGATTTTAGAGGCCATGAAAATGGAAAACGAAATCAAAGCGGGTGTTGATGGAAAAATTAAGTCCGTTAACGTGAAAGAAGGTCAGGCGCTGGAAGCTGGCTTTTTAATGGTAGAAGTAGAAGAGTAAATTCAAATAAAGAGGAGGCCACAGGCCTCCTCTTTTCAATTCATTTCGTATTAAAAAGCTATGCCGGAGCCATCGAAGAAACGGCATTCAGCGTCTTGTGAAGAAGCTCTCGTTGAAAGAGTTCTGACTGAAAAACTCCCAATCTGTGATCTAAAGTTTCCTGTAAGTTCTGCAGAACCACTTCTGCCCATTCCTACTTTAAATCCAAAATGACCAGCTCTATTTAAAGCACGATCTGAGAGCAAAGCATTGCTCGCTGATTCAGTTCCAGCGTCAGAGTGAATTTCTACCTGGGCCGGGACGAGGTTTTTTGAAGATTTAAATTCCTGAGCGTCCACTCTCACCACAATATGAGCGGCTTCAGAAGCGCATTCAAAGGTGTAGACTTGTTGGGCGAAAGAATTGAAAGAGAAAAATAAAGTTGCGAGTAATAGTACTTTCATAAGTAGCTCCTGATGGTTAGTTAAAATTGCGAGGACTGCTACTTACCGCTCGGAGCGATTGT
Organism: Pseudomonadota bacterium; assembly: GCA_023432655.1. Taxonomy (GTDB): domain Bacteria; phylum Bdellovibrionota; class Bacteriovoracia; order Bacteriovoracales; family Bacteriovoracaceae; genus Peredibacter. Next base: position 666 of record JAEYUK010000025.1, read on the forward strand.
TTGTCAGTAATTCTGGATGAATGATGAAATTTTTACAGCCAGGATGAAATTAGTTTTCCAGGACCATACTGTTAATCAAGGCTTCCCAGTTTTTTTCTATCAAACCATACTCAAATTTAATGAGGCTTGAATGAGGCCAATTCCAAACCGAATAATCGCGGTTACTAATTTCATCCGTGTAGTGGTTGATCCAGAAGTGAAGAGAGTTCGCGATATTGGAAGCAAAATTTGAGCGTCTTGAAGCCACACTGATTTCAAAATACAAAACAGCGATAATGGGAAGAGAGGAGCGGTATTTTATCTCGGGCTCAAGAAGTCTTGCTTCAATGAGCTTGGTGTAGTTTACGACATCTTCATCACGATCAAACCCCTCGGCCGGCACGCGGCTGATAAGTTTTCGAACCCAACACATCTGATTCCGGGCCTCAAGATCGTCCCGATGGGCATCAGTTAATATTTTTCTTATAGGATAAAAAGTTCCGGTGTAGGTGAGGTGACCGCAGTGGTTGAAGTTCGAGTCTTTAGTCGCCATCTTGGAAAAAGAATCTACCGACAGGGATAGAATTCCGAAAACGATAAAGGCGCCAACCAGGATGTAATTCTTTATCTTGGGGATAAGGAGCTTTAAAGGAACCAGGACAAAGAGTAAAAAAATGAAAGTCACCATAAAAGCGATAGGGAGCTTAAAAGGGGAGAGCACGGTCACCAAATCACTTAAGCGCCAGGCCGGCAAGGCAAGGCTTAGAAGGATGACAGCAAAAAATATTTTTAGGCGTTTCATAATCCCTATTATTCCATGCTTTTAGCTTGGGAGGCAAAAAATTCTGGGGAGAGTTGGGTCAGGTTTTAAAGGTATGATAAAATAGAGAGAGGGGGATAACTCATGCAGAAGAAGATTATCTTATCTACCAACCTAAAAGGTTTTTTCTTTGAGGGTCTATCAGAACTCAATAAAAAGTCTCTGTGCCCGATTCCAGAATCAGTCATTTATTACTCCAGTGATGTGCTCGACAAATTTGCTCTCTCCGAAGATTTCTTCGAAGTCTCCGAAGGAAAAGTACGGGAAAAAATTCTGGGCATGAAACTCTTAGAGGCCACGCAGTTTTCCCGGGAAGAACAAAAACGCATCTATAAAGAAGTGGGGGATATGTCCCTCATGGTGTGTGGTTATTTTTCAGAATCGGTGAATAAGAAAATTGTGGATGTTCACTATTATTCGCAATTAGGTCGCATGGCCTATTCCCATTTGAACTCTGTGACTCCAAGTTTTTTTGATATCCCAAGTTTTTACAGTATGGTGGCGACTTGTTTTGAATCCTTAACAACTCTCATGACCGTCATGGCATCCAAGGAGCGCTTTGATCCAGGGAATAATCTTCTTTTCCAAAGAGTCATGCAGGATCAAGATGTGAGTGAGAAAGAGATGTTGGTGAGTGGTATAATGCCGAATGGGGCACGGAAAGTTTCATAACTCACACTTCACCGCAAAAGCCATTCGGCTTATCAAACTCGTCTGAGAAAAAGGTCATAGACCGAAAAGATAATTGATGTGAAAATTTTGAGTAACACAGTAGAGGTTACGAATGGATAATCCCTTTAAAACTTGGCAACAAGCTGTCGCTCTATCATGCGAGGGCAAGAAAGAAACTTCGGAAAATATCAAAGTTCAGATAGTCGCTCTGGAAAGCATCCGGAGAGATTTGGATGAGCATGGAGACGAAAATCTTCATGAATATGGCGGTGGAAAATATTCAACTAAGGATTTTTCCCGTTTTCTGGAGGAAGCCAAAACAGCATTAAGACACCTGAACTCGGAAGAAGGGAAAGTACGAACTCCATCGTTTCACAGCGTGTCTGCGGTAAAAGTGGAAGGTTCCAGAAAGATTCCCGGCGGCAATGGTCCCCGGCCTCTCATTTTGGAAAAGAGCTTTCTTTCTGCAGATGGGGATTTTATCTGTTTACGGGATATGGAAAGCGGCAAGGTCCTTAAGACTTTTTCCTTCTTATTGAGTGATATGCGGTCCGTGACCATGCATAGTGATCTCCATTTACTGGCCATTGGATCATGGAATGGAAAAATAAGTCTGTTTGATACGGAGACTACGCAATCTCTCCTGGAAATGAACAATCATAGCGATTGGGTTCGTTCACTGAGCTTTTCAAAAGATGGCAAGATCCTGCTATCTGGAAGCGATGATAAAATTATCATTCATGAGATCCCTTCGGGGACAGTCACTGCCTCCTTAGGGTCAGGAGATACTTTTGACGGCATGGGACCCATCGACAAAGTTGCCATTAAGGATGATTCCTCTAGCTTTTGCCATTGTCAAAAAGATGTGACGGCACAGGAGAATATGGTCATGCGTGGTATCCCGGATCTAAAAGAGCAGGGACGAATCGATACATATGTCTCCGAATTTGAATTTATAGCGGATAATCTAGTGGCCTTACCTTATAATAAAATTTCCCTTATTGATCCTCACAGCGGCGATACAACGAGTAGTAGTATGCTTCTAGAAAGGGAAACAAGATGGGCTTCCGGTCAATATTTGGCACTCAATGAAGATAAGGCGATTGCGGCCCTCCTGTTGAAGGAGGAGCCCGAAGATGGGAAGACCTATTATGAGCTACAAGTATGGAGTTTGCATCCCTTGAAACCTCTGGAGAAGATACCTGTGAATGATTTTGAGCCTAATACAGAATTTTATAAGGGTGGGATTGCAATGACTCGGGATTATATTCTGCTGGCAGGAAAAAATGAAACTTTGCAATTTAGATATACAGTAAAGGCCGAATGAAAAAAATTATATTCATTGTCATTATATTCGGGGGAATTATGCTCTTCAGTCCAGTCCTGAAACTCTTTTCCGAGGTCACTGGAGTCGTTTTAAAGGACGGCGTCCCGGTGGAAGGAGCTCAGATTGAACAACGTTATCATTGGCATTGGAATGATACCAAAGGGAATGTCACAACCATCTCAAGCAAGGATGGGAGCTTTCGTTTTGAGCCGATCAAGGCCCAAAGCTGGTTGGCCCGGCTTTTCCCTCACGAACCTGTGATTCAACAGGAAATCACGATAACGGTCGGGAATCAAAAGTACCGGGCCTATAAATACTCCAGTCATAGTTACCAGGAAGAATTTCCAGGTCGATCTTTACGACTTCGTTGTGACATCAGTCACTCTGAATCCAATAATCTGGTCGATGAAAAGCGCAAGCTCACTTACAATGGTATTTGCACCATTGATGACACTCTTTAGTTCGCTTTAAAATCAACAATGACTTTTCTTTCAGCTCGATCAAGTTCAATTTTCGATTGAAGCTGACATTTACCGTTTAAATACAGAGTTGGTCTTTTGAAGACACGAGAGACACCAAGAGTTCCACACTCAACGCTCTCTTCACCGTGGAAAACGACTTTATCACCTTCAAGAACCAGATTTGGGATAAGTTCAGTGTGTTCATAAATAGTGCGAGTTCTTTCTTCAACTCTCGGAACGCGCTGACAGATGACTCTTGGAAATCTTGGATCACCGTTTGAAATGCAATGATCCATCCAGTGGATAACTTGGTAGCGTTCAGAAACTTCTACTTGGGCATAACCAAGAGAAGAAGCTTTATCCATATAGAACTTGGCCGATGAAGTTGTGATGTTGGCAGTATGAGGAATGACATCTTCTAATACGCGAACTGTTTCTGAAGCAAAAGTAAACGAAGAGACCACTAAGGTGAAGAAAAGCACTAAGAATTTCATAAATCTCCTTATGAATTAATTAGTGCTTTTCTACCGAGAGACTACTTAAAAGTTAAGCTTTATGTAAAATTTATCTTCCCGCCTGAACGATATTCCATTTACTTCCAAAGAACTTCTTAAGGAAGGACTGGAAGTCTTCGTATTTTGCGTTACGGATCTGGTCATTGTTCTTATGGGGGAAATCCACACCGAGACCATGAAGAACCGGGATGGAATAAAACTGAGCGTAGTCTTCATTGGTCTGAATACCTAAAAGATTCTGCCCATCGATCATGGTTTTAATGCGGTTAAAATCTTCGCGCTTAATGCCCTTATCTCTAAGATTATTGATGATACCCATGATGGCCTCGATGGCGGCTTCGGTTTTATCGTGACCTGAACCAATGTAGATGCCCCAGCATCCCGCTTCGAGAGCACCGATATGAATCGGAGAAACCGAGTAGCAGAGCCCCTGACGATCGCGCACTTCGACGAATAAATCTGAACTTTGACCTGAAAGATGAGCGGTGATCATCTTAAGATATAGATCTTCCTTCTGGCCGATCGGGAAAGCGGGCCCACCGATTACGATCTGGGTTTGCTCGCGTTTAAACTCAAGCTTCACTTTTTTACCAGTCACCGGCTTGGCCTTTTTCTTCACCTTCTTCGCTGGAGTGCGAGGATTAAGCGTTTTTATGGTTTCCATGAGGTAGTGATGGACCACTGAGAAATCCTGGTCACCGCAGTAGGTGAGGACAATTTCAGAATTTTTTAAGTGACTGGCGTGAAGTTTTTTAAGGGCCAGTGGAGAGAAGGTTTTAAGCGTCTCTGGCGTTCCAGCGAGATCTAAGGAGTAAGGGTGTTGGTTAAAAACCATTTTATAGAAAGCTTTAAAAGCTTGTTTTGTAGCGTCTTCTTTTTGGTTATCCAGAGCACGAAGAATGATTTTCTTTTCGTGGTCAAAAAACTTCTTAGGAATTTCTGGAGTGAGAAGTGTTCCGAAGAAATGCTTTCCAAGCACATCAAAGTCCTTGGACTGGCCATGGAGAGTGAGACCATAGGCATTTTTCCCGGAGAAACCATTGAGGGAAGAAGAAAGGCTCTCGAGTTCCATTTTTAGTTTTTCGTAGCCACAGCCCTTATAACCGTAAGTCATGAGACGATTAAAGAGATGGTGAATCCCGGCGTTCTTTGCGGTCTCATTGGTCTGACCACTTTTTAAGTAAGCGTGCATAACGAAAGTCGGAGTCAGTTTATTCTGGCGGTAAATAAGTTTAATACCAGGTTTAAGTTCTACGACTTGAACGGCGCTGTCATAGCTCGAAGTAGTGACTTTAAGTTTACTCGCCTGAGACTTCGCTTTGGCGGCAAGCTTCTTCAGATCGCCTTGCCATTTCTTTAACTCCTTCTCAAAAGGAGCAGTCTTGGTTCCCTTAGGAACCTGGAGGGTGAAGTGGGAAGCTTGTTTAATGATTCTTCCTAAAGCCTCAGAGACATCTTCCGCTGAAGTGGCGCGGATTTTTTCAATGAACTCTTCTTCACAGTGGATATTTCCGGATTGAGCGAAGCCGTGGCCTAGGC
>JAEYUK010000047.1 GCA_023432655.1 Pseudomonadota bacterium
CGTGATACTTTTATTAATGGTTTCAGTCGTGGCGTTCTCTAGTTCGAAGATAGAGAAATCAGTCTTCGATGTCATCCCACTCAATACACCAGTTACAGATGGCCTAGCTCGTTTCGCACTAAAAGAACCTGCAGGATTTGAAATTAGTGAAGTGAAGATTAAGGTCCATAGTGCGCGAGAGCTAATACTGAAAGAAAAGAACTACTCGTTTTCAAAACTCATTCAAAACAAACAACAAAAAGAACTTCATATTGATGTTAAGGATTACTCACCTGGGTTCTATCGTCTTTATGTAAAAGTGAAGACCAAGAAGGATAAAGACAAAGAACATCAATACAGCTCAGCTTATATAGATTTTGCTCGGTTTGTGGTGGAGCCGAAGAAGTCTGAAGTTCCGATGCCTGATCCTGATCAGAATAATGCGACAGTCGGTGGAATAGATTCGGATAACGATGGGATTCGAGATGATGTGCAGATTTGGATAAATGAAACATATAAAAATCAACCGCAGACAAAGTTAGCAGTGAGGCAGATGGCGGGTGCATTTCAGAATCTGTTAATTACAGCTGGAGATAGAGATATATCTATAATAGCAGCTAGAGGTTTTCTTAATAGTACAACTTGCCTTGAAGAAATAACCGGAACAAATGAAGAATCACTGATAAGAAGGAGTCTTAAAAAAATATTTTTGAATACCAAAGAAAGATTACTTGCGGAGATTAAAGCCAATGGCTATTTTAGCGGTCAGTCTTACACTATCGACGTTGATGATTATAAAAGAAAATCTTTGTGTTTATTTGATCCATCCTATCCCCCATAACCTTCCGAAATTCTTTAATCCGAGAACTTTAATCAAGTCTAACCCCTTAAGTTTCATGGCTTCCGTTCCGAATAGGTTTTGAGAAGACTCAACTTCTGTTTTGAGGAAACTATGAAAAAGCTTTCATTATTGATGGTGCCACTTATTACCATGCCCGCTTTTGGCCAATCGATGCTTTCGACTTTGAGTAAGTATCAGGAAACGTTGTCGGTACCGAACCAGAGTAGTGGTGGATCATCGGGTGAAGTTGCGAAACCTGGTTCCAATGTGAGTTCCACTCCGGATGTGAAGCCCTCGGCTGGGAGTGTGTCGTCGTCTAGTTCAATGTGTACGGAAAAAGATCAGACTTCGTTGCCACTGGCCTATGTGACGTCTCTTATTCAGGAGAAAAATCCTAAACTTGATTTTGTTCATGACCCGCGTTCCGGAACACTTACAGTGACCGGGGCGGATATGATTGGGAACTGTTCATCGATGCTTGAGTGGCGCTTGAAGCAGCCAGAAATTCAAGGGCAGAAATCATTCGCTATTGAAGTGGGATTTAAGAAAGGTGAGGACTGTACTGAGAGCGGTTGTAGCTACAGTGTGGCCAAAGTAAAAAATGGTGAGTTCCAGGATTTTGAGAAGATGACTTTTAAGCCGACACTTAAAGGCTTTGAGGAGTGTTTACAGAAGTCGGGTGTGGTGAGTAATGGTAAGGTTGATGCCGGCGCCATTTATAATACTCCCATCAAAGAAAAGTTTTCAGGTCTAGAGCATTCAGGAAAACTTTTATTCCTGGCCCATGGGCCATCATCCAATCAGGTTAAACCTAAGTACGCTTTAGAATATGTTGATGGTTGTGATCGCTATGAGACAGCTCATCCGCAAATTAAAAATCTTCTGACTTATGAAGACGCTGAGAAAGAGCGTCTGGATGCTGAAGCTTCAAAGCTCAAAGAATGTAAGGTGGATGAGTACCATAAGCTTGCCGACTTCATTGAAAAGTATGAAGGCTACCAGGAAGAACTTGGAGCTATTCGTGACAGTCTTATTTTAGAAGCTGCGAAGAAGGCTGCCGAAGCTGTGCAGTCTGGAAAATACACTGAAGAAGATTTGAAGGTCCTGGCCGACTTTGAACGCTATATTGTGACTCCGAAAATTGAGCACGCAACTTACCTCTATGAGCAAATGATCGAGCTTGAAGGGGACGCTAAAAAAGCTAAACAAGAAGAACTAAAAGCGGTTCTTTCCCAAATTAAAACACTAAAGCAGAAGCCTTACTTTACAGGCCTTCATACCAAGAAACTTATTGATGACGGCCGTTTTGAAGAAGCGGAAGCCCTCAATAGCATTCTTCTTACTATGGATTCTTACCAGAACCTCGGTTCTAAGCAGAATAATGTCGTGATCACTCCAGGTCTTGCGGCCCGAAACGTTGCTTCGGGAAGAAGTTCTTTTAAAGCGCAGCTTGAAGTGGAAAAAGAACGATATGAGTACAAGACCGGCCAGTCTTCCGGAAAGGCTTCGTACTACAGTAATCTGGCGTCGAGAATGCGTAATAATATTTCGATGCGCACAGAGAACTTTAATGCTGAAATTCAGAGTGAATACGGCCGAGTTCAGCAGCCCAATGGCTACTGTTATCGTTACTGGAGAAATGCTCAGAAGTGTATTCAAGATACAGCTGAGAGAATTCAGGAACTACAAGCGCTCCTGGCCCACTATAATAAGGTAGATACTGAGCGAGCGAATGAGTACGATGCCAAAGCTAAAGAGTACGCTGAACTAGAAGAACAAGGTCGACGTTACATCGCCGCTCAAAATGGTGAAGTGGTGGAGGAGACTCCCGCTGTGGTGACGACTCCAACTCCGGTGGCAGATACAACGGTTCCAACTCCGCGGGCGCAAGATAATCAGGTTTATAATTTCCAGTATAATGGAAACGGCAATCCTCAGCAGCAGGCACAGATGATGCCTCAGCAGTATATGCAGCCAGTGGCTCCTTATCAGCAAAACAATATGTTTCAACAGAATCCGTATCCGTACCAACAAAATGGTATCTACGGAGCTCCTCAGTTTCAGCAACAGATGGGACAGATGGGGATGAATGGCGGATATAGTTTTAGTTGGAATGGAGGGGCGCAGGCCCAGCAAAACCCTTATATGATGCAAGGTCAGCAGGGATATTGGCAGCAGCCGTACCAGTCATACAATATGTATTCGATGTACGGCCGCCGCTATTAAAAAATTAGAATTCGAGAGTCGCTCTTAAACCACCGCCATGGACATTGGAAATATCCAGTTCTTTGGCGGTATTTGTGAAAGCATAGTAATCTCCCACAAACCAGTAACCGTAGTAACCAGAGATCGTGACATTCGGGTTCCAACGGTAATCAAAACCAAAATCGATTTCGTAACCGTAGTCATCTTTTTGTTTCTGAGTTGAAGCAAAACGATAGTTCTCTTCGTGGTGATAAGCGTTCTTGTTAGCTTCGGCCGTTTCCATTGCCGTCGCAAAAATCATCGCAGCTTTCCAAGTCCATTTATCAGTTTTGTAATTCCCGTGGAATTTGAAGAAGCGAGCGTTGGTGATGGAAGAATCAAAAATCGATTTACCACCCTGATCAAAAGCATTGTAGTTATAACGGAACATGAGATCAGCGATGTGATAGTTCGGGTGAAGATAAGTAGCTTCAAATTTATCACTGTCGCCTTTATCTCCAGAAACTTGACCGGCGATCAAACCGATATCCCAGTTTGGATTTAGGTCATACTTAAGGTCAACAACATAGGCCTGGCCTGAAAGTTTTGATTCTTCGCCAGCTTGGTAAACGTCACCGTAGTCACCGCTTTGGAGAGATGCTTCCGCCTGGATTTTGAACTTGTTCCATTTCTTGGAAACGAAAGGCTCGATCACAGTTACGGCCGTTTTTTCTCTTCGAATTTTAGCACCGGGTTCATCTTCGCCATTATAGAAAGTATTGTCTTTTTCAGACGATCTTTTGGCGTAAAGAACGCTAGCTACGAAATCACTATTTTTATTGTCATACTTAGCGATTAAACCTAATTCACGGACGTCTGCACGTCCATTAGCGCTTACTTTTCCTTCATTATTATTAGCGTCGTCATTAAAGCTAGAAATCTTCGCATAATAAGGAGTCACGCCGAAGTTTCCGATCTTCATTTCAGCTTCGATCCCATCATACATAGTCAGGAAGCGGTCCCATGGATCTCGGCCATCGTCAAAAGCGAGTCCCATTCCAAAGTGGCGAGACATACGACCGATTTTAATCAGGGCCGTATCAGCGTAAAGTTCCATGTACATTTGGTTAACGTTCAGAGCACTTCTTTGGGCCGAAGTGGTGAAGAAATAAGAATTATTGCTAGAACCATCACCAGAGTTTGTTGAATTATCTCCAGCGAAGCCCCCACGAAGGTAGCCCGAAGAAAGTTCCCCTTTAAGTGTTACCCCATCATTAATAATGATATTTGGGTTCAAACGAAGGGTATAAGTTTGGAAAGCGGCTCCGCAGTCGTTTGTATCAATACCTTGGGTTCCATTTCTAGAAGGGGGTGCTGATCTATCGACTTTATCCCCAGTTCGGCAAAGATTACTGATCATATGGGTGTCGGCCCCGAAAATCCCGGTCCAATCGATAGGAAGGGCGAGGGCAGAATTGATGCTGAGAGTAGAAACTAATAGAAGGCTTGAGGCCCGAAAACTTTTAAAGGTCACAGGTTTTCCTTTGAATTAAAAAATTGATTAAAAAACTATAAGTAATCCCTGCGAAAGTGTCCAACTATCCCCATCAAAAAAGATAAAAACTGTTTTTGGATGACTTGCAAAAAAGAGCATATTAAATTATAGTCACTGAACGTTTTTAAAAGATTCTGTAGGGGTGTCGACAAGTGGTAAGTCAGCAGATTTTGATTCTGCCATGCGCAGGTTCGAACCCTGCCACCCCTACCACTTTTTTAGAAGTTTGAATCTTCAAAGGAGTTCAGAGTGAGACGGATAGTTTTAGTCTCGGGGACATCGAACCCAACCCTTTCTAAAAAAATCTCTGAATTTCTTGATATCCCCCTCGTAAATCCCCAAATTAGACGATTCGCCAACGGTGAAATCTATTGCGAAATAGAGAAGAACGTTCGTGGTGCAGATGTTTTTGTTATTCAATCGACCTGCGCTCCGGTGAATGAAAACTTGATGGAGCTTCTGATTATTATCGATGCGCTTAAGCGCGCTTCGGCAAACTCTATCACAGCGGTGGTTCCACACTACGGTTACTCTCGTCAGGACCGTAAAGGTGCTCCTCGTACTCCGATTACTGCAAAGCTGGTAGCGGATATGCTGACTGTGGCCGGCGCTTCTCGCGTCGTTACCATGGATCTTCACGCAGGCCAGATTCAGGGTTTCTTCAATATCCCATTTGATAATATTTTCGCTTCTCCAATTCTTCTTGATTACATTCAGAAGAATCTTGATCGCAGTAACCTAATTACTGTTTCCCCAGATGCTGGTGGGGTGGAGCGAGTTCGTTATTACGCTAAGAAAATGGAAGCGGATCTCGCTCTTATTGATAAGCGCCGAACTGGACCAAACGTGGCCGAGGCCATGAACGTGATCGGAGATGTGAACGGTAAGGACTGTATTATTATTGATGATATGATCGATACCGCAGGTACTTTAGTTCAAGCTGCTAAGGCCCTTCGTAAGAATGGAGCTAAACGCATCTATGCCGCCGCCACTCATCCCGTTTTCTCAGATCCAGCGATCCAAAGAATTTCTGAATGCGAAGAATTGGAAGCCGTGCTGGTCACCGATACCATTCCTCTTTCAGAAGCCGCCAAGAAACTTGGTAAAATTAAAGTAGTCACAACGGCCGATATTTTGGCCAAGGCCATTCACCGAACATTTAACCATGATTCGGTAAGTTCCCTTTTCATTTAATATGTTTCAATTAGTCGTAGGAGTAGGTAATCCCGGATCTCAGTACGCTGAGACTAAGCATAATATTGCCTGGATGCTGCTCGATAATTCCCCGCTTTTTACAAACTGGAAATCGAAGTTTAAAGGCCTTTATGCCGAAGGCACCTATAAGAACCAAAAGTTCTATGCCTTAAAACCTCAGACCTATATGAATCTCTCCGGGGAATCAGTTCAACCGATGGCGACTTTCTTG
>JAEYUK010000085.1 GCA_023432655.1 Pseudomonadota bacterium
TTTCTGGGTCTTCATAGAGATAGCGGTAATCATTCGCCGAGGTGATGAACTCATAGGTAAGTGTCAACATAAGAGCTGCCGAGTAGGCATATTGAACCTGTACTCCTTCTCTTGCTAAGGACATCGAGAGGAAGAGCGGGACATAGAAGTGATAAATATTTCTATTTAAATACTCGTAAATTTCTTTAGGATAGAAGAGCTTCCGATAATTTGATTCTGAAAGATCCAGGATCAAATTAATAGTATCAATCACTCGGCTAACCATTTCTTTATTGTCTATGTAGAGGGCACTCCCTCTAATTTGACTGCGCTCAAGAAACGCCAGGTGGAGTTTCTTGGTGGAAGTGTCCTGAAAGAGAGTGGCCATGACCATTGAGGCCATATAAGGGGACTTAAAATGTTTGAGGGTCAGGTCCCAGATATTTAATTCTGTAATATTGCCGACGAGATAAGAGTAAAGCTGTTCGTTTAGGTCTTTGAGGTAAATCTGGGTCTTAGGGGTATTTAAGAGAGCAATAAAGTTCTTCTTAAAGGCCACAAAAACAAAAGAACCGGGGGTCCATTGGGTGTTTTTATTTGAGGTGGTCGGTTTTTCATCAACAACCATGTCATAATCCAAAAGTTGGATCATTTTCTTAACAGCGTTTTTGCAAGGTGTTCTATCCCAGTACCCCATATACCGGTTACAGCGGTTATTGATGAGAGTGCCTAGACCCCAGTCACGCAAACCTTCCTGAGCAATAATAAAATTCAAGAGTCCGTTTGATCGGCGCTCTGCAGTGCCTTCAGTATGAGCTTGGGTCGTCCCAACAAGTATTATGAGGGTTAGCGCAAGGATAGTTTTCATGAATCTATAAGTGCTTTAATGTGGTTCGATGGTCAACTAAATACGTCTAACGCAAGGCAGCCTTCAAAACACAACTCTTGAAGTTTCTTGGTTTTAGCATTCACACACTTAGAGCTTTGGCCTATAATATGGTCATTCATTAACCCCCTTCATGAGCAAGTGACATGACTATTTCTCAAGATTTCACCTATACCTCAGCTTCAGATAATACTTTTATTGATGGACTCTATAGTGACTTTAAGAAAAATCCGGATTCAGTTGACCCTTCTTGGAAGCAATTCTTCCTGGGAGTTGAGTTTGCCTTAGCGCGACCTGAATCAGGGGAAACAGCTGTTGGGAACCTGGCCCAGGAATTTAAAGTTTATCGCTTAATCGACGCTTACCGCTCACGAGGACATTTAGTATCTACCACCAATCCTATTCGTGAGAGAATGAATCGCTTTCCTCACTTAGATCTTCAAGACCACGGTCTAACGAACGCTGACTTAGAAGAGACTTTTGTGATTGGAGAAACGCTTGGTCTAAAAAATGCCAAATTAAAAGATATCATTGCGCACTTAAAAAACATCTACTGTGGCACCATGGGCTTTGAGTTCATGGACAGTAATGATGTGGAAATCAGAGATTGGTTCCAGAAGAAAGTGGAAAACAATACTGAAGCGAGAAAGTTTTCGATCGATAAAAAGAAAAGAATTCTTACAAAACTTAATGAAGCCGTAGCCTTTGAAAATTTTCTTCACACAAAGTATGTGGGGCAGAAAAGGTTTTCTCTTGAAGGTGGGGAGAATACTATTCCGGCCTTAGACGCCATCATCAATGCCTCAGCTGAATTTGGTGTTGAGGAAGTTGTGATTGGTATGGCCCACCGAGGTCGCTTAAATGTTTTAGCGAACATCATGGGTAAAACTTACGAATACATTTTTAATGAGTTCGAAGGTCAGGCGGTGCCAGATCTGACGATGGGAGACGGGGATGTGAAGTATCACATGGGCTATTCGTCTCAGGTTACAACTCACGGTGGAAAAAAAGTTTATTTGAAACTTATGCCTAATCCGTCTCACCTTGAGGCCGTTAATGCTGTTGTTTTAGGTTTCTCACGGGCCCAGGGGGATTCTTTATACGATGAAAATCCAGATAAGATTCTTCCGATCATTATTCATGGGGACGCTGCTCTTGCTGGCCAGGGTGTTTGTTATGAAACACTCCAGATGTCGGCCTTAAAAGGGTACAATGTAGGTGGTTCAATTCATTTTGTGATCAATAACCAGATTGGTTTTACCACTGATTTTGATGATGCCCGCTCATCTATTTACTCAACTTCACTTGCCCGGGTGCTTGAGACGCCAACGATTCATGTGAATGGGGATGATGCTGAAGCAGTAGTTTATGCTGTTGAACTTGCCAGCGAGTTCCGCGCTAAATTTCATAAAGACATCTTTATCGATATGGTTTGTTACCGTAAGCACGGTCACAATGAGTCGGATGAACCACGATTCACACAACCAAAGTTTTATAGCTTAATTTCAAAACACGACAACCCTCGTGAGATTTATAAAGAAAAGCTTATTGATGGAAAACAAATTGAAGCTCAGCTTGCCGTTCAGATGGAAGAGCAATTTAAAAATCTTCTTCAGGATCGCTTCAATTTAGTCAAACAGAAGCCACTTCCTTACCTTTACCAAAAACCAGAAGAAGAATGGCAGGCCTTCCGTCGTTCTACTCCAAAAGACTTCGACTATTCTCCAAAGACTCATGTCTCTAAAGAGACTCTTCATAAAACTCTTGAAGCCTTAACCAGCTACCCGGAAGGCTTTAAACCAATTCAAAAGGTGAAAAAACTTCTCGAAGAAAGACAGCGTCGTTGGGAAGAGGATAAAATTGACTGGGCCCTGGGTGAGCTTTTTAGTTATGGCTCTCTTCTTCAGGAAGGAATTAGTGTTCGAATGTCCGGCCAGGATTGTATTCGAGGAACATTCTCTCACCGTCACGCCGGAGTCGTTGATGAGGGCAATAACACCCGTCACATTTTCCTGCAAAAAATTTCCGAGAAAGGCAGTAAATTCAAAATCTATAACTCACTTCTTTCTGAGTATGCGGTTCTTGGGTTTGAATACGGTTACTCTTTAGGAAATCCAAAATCTCTTAATATCTGGGAAGCTCAGTTTGGGGATTTCGCCAACGGCGCCCAGACGATCATCGATCAATTTATTGCTAGTGGTGAGTCCAAGTGGCAACGCCAGTCTGGAGTGGTCCTTCTTCTTCCTCATGGCTATGAGGGGCAGGGACCAGAGCATTCTAATGCTCGTCCGGAGCGATTCCTTCAATTAGCAGCTGAGTGGAATATGGTTGTGGCCAACTTAACTACGCCGGCCAATATTTTCCATGCCCTTCGTCGTCAGATGAAATGGGATTTTAGAAAACCACTTGTGATCTTCTCGCCTAAATCTCTTCTTCGTCACCCAGAGTGCGTTTCTACAATTAAAGACCTTACTGAAGGCTCATTTGAAGAAATTATTGATGATTCTTCGGTTAAGGCCAAAGATGTTAAACGACTTATTATGTGTACAGGTAAAGTCTTCTACGACCTTAAAGCACGTCAGTTAAAGGATAAACGTAAAGATGTGGCGATTGTTCGTCTTGAACAACTTTATCCAATGCCGGAAGAGCAGAGCTGGAAGCTTCTGGAAAAGTATAAGGCAGCTGAGAAAGTCTGGGTTCAAGAAGAGCCGAAAAACATGGGTGCCTTCACATTCCTACGTCGGTACTCTCAGTTTGATAACTTTAAATTAATTGCTCGTAAATCATCTGCATCTCCTGCGACAGGTTATGCAAGTGTTCACGCTCAAGAGCAGGCCCGAATTATTGACGGGGCCTTTGCAGATAAAATTGAATCAGTTTAATTAAAAAGGATAAGTTATGATTGATGTAAAAGTTCCGGCAGTGGGAGAGTCAATATCCGAAGTCACCATCGCCACCTGGTTAAAGAAAGACGGTGACATGGTTAAACTCGATGAGACCATCTGTTCAATTGAATCTGATAAAGCAACTTTAGATATCTCAGCTCCTAAAGCTGGGAAATTAAAAATACTGGCAGCTGAAGGCGATACTGTGGCGATTGGGGCCAAGATTGCTGAAGTTGATGAAACGGCTACGGCCGGCGCATCGTCTGAAGCTCTTCCTGCTAAGGCGGAAGCTCCAAAAGCTCAGGAAGCAGCACCAGCAGCTCCTCTTCAAAGTTCTGGAGATAAGAACTATCCTTCACCTGCTGCTGCCAAAATCCTTGCAGAAAAAGGCATTGATTCTTCAACTGTTTCAGGCTCAGGTCGTGATGGTCGCATCACTAAAGCTGATGCTATGTCAGCTGAAGTTAAAAGCTCACCAGCTCCTGCTTCTGATATGAAGTCTCTTGCTCAAGAAACTATGGCCTCTTCTTTCTCTCGCGAAGTTCGAAGAGAGAAAATGACGGGCCTAAGAAAAACCATTGCCACTCGTCTTGTGACTGCTAAGAACACTACGGCCATGCTCACTACTTTTAATGAAGTAGATATGAGTGCTGTGATGGAACTTAGAAAAAAATATAAAGACGCTTTCAAAGAAAAGCATGGAGTCGGTTTAGGCTTCATGAGCTTTTTTACCAAAGCTTCATGTGCGGCCCTTAAGCAGTTTCCTGCAGTTAACGGAATGATCGACGGGAATGAAATTGTTTACCACAACTATGCTGACGTGGGTGTGGCCGTTTCAACTCCAAGAGGTCTGGTTGTTCCGGTTATTAGAAATGCTGAATCCATGGGGATGGCGGCGATTGAGTCCAAGATTATTGAACTCGCCACTCGTGCCAGAGACGGGAAAATAACTATCGAAGAAATGCAGAACGGAACTTTCACGATCACCAATGGCGGGATCTTTGGTTCAATGCTTTCGACTCCGATTATTAATGCTCCTCAATCCGCGATCCTGGGTCTTCATAATATCGTTGAGCGCCCGGTGGCCGTGAATGGCCAGGTTGTCATTCGTCCGATCATGTACCTTGCTCTTTCTTACGATCACAGAATTATTGATGGACGTGAATCGGTGTCTTTCCTTAAGGCGGTTAAGGAAATGATTGAAGATCCTTCTCGTTTGTTACTTGATATTTAAAGGTTTAACTTTATGGAACAGTTTGATTTAGTTGTTATTGGTTCTGGTCCTGGTGGTTATATTGCTGCCATTCGGGCCGCTCAGTTAAAGCAGAAAGTTGCGATCATTGAAAAATACAATGTCCTTGGTGGAACTTGTCTCAATGTTGGTTGTATTCCTTCTAAGGCCTGGCTCGATTCTTCTGAACGCTACCACGAAACGATTCATTCTCATGCTCTTCATGGAATCGAAGTTGGAAACGTAAAGTTAGATGTTAAAAAAATGTCTGATCGCGTGGCCAAAGTGGTTGAAGGAATTACCGGTGGTGTCGCTTTTCTGATGAAGAAAAATAAAATTACCGTTTTTCATGGCCATGGTTCCTTTAAAGATAAGAACACCATTGTGATTAAAAGTGACAAAGGTAATCAGGAAATCTCAGCAAAAAATATTATCATTGCGACAGGATCAAAGCCCTCAAGCCTTCCTGGAGTCACTATTGATAAAGAAAGAATCATCACATCTACAGAAGCCTTAAAACTTCAAAATGCTCCCAAGCACTTGATCGTGATCGGGGGCGGTGTGATTGGGCTTGAATTGGGTTCTGTCTACAGACGCCTGGGTTCTGAAGTGACTGTAGTTGAATACGCAGACTCTTGCATCGCTACGATGGATGTTGATCTTGGTAAAGAACTTCAAAAAGTACTTAAGAAAGACGGCATGAATTTTTACCTTGGCCACGGAGTGACTTCAGTTACCCGTAAAGGTGATGAAGTTACGGTTAAGGCCAAAAACAAAACGAATAACGAAGAGATCGAATTAAAAGGTGACTACTGTTTAGTGGCCGTGGGACGTCGTCCTTACACAGACGGTTTAGGTCTTGAGAATATCGGTCTTAAACTTGATGAGCGCGGACGTATTCCGGTTAATGATCATCTTCAAACATCCCTTCCACACATCTACGCTATCGGTGACGTTGTGAGAGGAGCGATGCTTGCTCACAAGGCCGAGGAAGAAGGTGTTTGTGTGGCCGAATTCATTTCGGGTCAAAAGCCTCACATTAACTACAATCTCATTCCTGGTGTTGTTTATACCTGGCCTGAAGTTTCTGGGGTTGGTTTCACAGAGCAGGAATTAAAACAAAAAGGTGTG
Source organism: Pseudomonadota bacterium (assembly GCA_023432655.1). Classification (GTDB taxonomy): domain Bacteria; phylum Bdellovibrionota; class Bacteriovoracia; order Bacteriovoracales; family Bacteriovoracaceae; genus Peredibacter. The sequence goes on from JAEYUK010000085.1 coordinate 6,113, forward strand.
GAGTACAAGGTTGGGAAATTCCCATTCCTGGCCTTAGGGAGAGCTGTTGCTTCTAATGAAAAAAATGGCTTTGTTAAAGTTCTGGCCGACAAGAAGACTGATGAAATACTCGGGGTTCATATGATTGGCCCGAGGACTGCGGACATGATTGGTGAAGCAGTGGTGGCGATGGAATTCCGTGCCAGCGCTGAGGACATTGGCCGCATTTCTCACGCTCACCCGACTTATTCTGAAGGATTTAAAGAGGCCTGTCTTGCGGCCACCGAGAATCGCGCTCTCAACATGTAATGAAATAAAATGGGGCGGCCTTAGGCCGCCTCTCTTAACTCTTCTTGTTTTTTTTCTTCAATCCAGGTCTTAATCTTTTCAGCGTCATCTACAAAGTAGAACGTATGCTTTTCATTCTCCCCAATCATAATGAGAGTGGAAAAGTTCTCGCCAGGATCGTTCACTTCGACGGACCAGATCTCCTCGTAGGAAACTGTTTTATGGCGGCCTAGAAAAGAAATTTTCACGACCTCATCCTGAAACTCTACGCGGTGTTTTAAATCATAAGTGATGAAACCACCGACCATGAGGGCCAAGAATCCACCAAGGAAACTACAACCTAAGGTTGAGAATTCATCTGGTGCCATCTGATAAATCACATAACATTGTATGGCGTAACACAGAACGATGAAGGGGACGACCCGAACCATGTGGTCCAAGTGTTATTCGCGAGTCATAAAGAAGCTTTTTGATTTTTCCATCAATCCGCTTTTCGGAATTCTGAGAAAACAATTTAGCTAGGCGAGCTTTTGTTTTTTAGCGGCCATTAAACTCGCCAAATGAACCGGATTATCGATGTTGTATAAGTGGTAAGTCCGATTATTTCTGTCGGTGATAGTGAGATTTCCGAATGCTTGATTTTTTTGCTTAACCTTGACCGAGGCTATACTGCTGTAAAGGATTTCTTCTTTAATCCCCAGGAGATCGAACCTGATCTCAATATAGTTAGGGTGACAAATGATTTTATGGTGCTGGTCATGGAAATGGAAGGACACGATGATCAGCGCCAGCCCGAGACCTAAAAAGAGAATAAAATCGTTTCCTAAATGGGTAGGAGCAAAGTGCTTATAGAGCCAAATCTGGGCAATATAGAGAAGAATCAGAAGGGGAGTCATCTTCGTCATATAACGAAGGTGAAAGTTGCGAGTGATGGGCATAAAAAACTTCCTGTTTTATACGATGCACTATCATCTCTGAAGGAGTTGGTACCGACAAGAGGGAAAAAATAAATTTTTGCCAGAGTTCTATAGTCACAAATGTCCTAAAGAGTTAGAATAGCTCAAATATTTTCTAAAGGGAGTAATCCATGTCTAGTAAAAGAATCGATTCTTTTAAAACCCGCCGGACCCTCAAAGTCGGCAATAAAAATTACGACTATTTTTCTTTAAAGGCCGCAGAGGCGGCAGGTGCCGGAGATATTGATAATCTTCCTTACTCTCTTAAAGTCTTAATGGAAAACCTTCTTCGTAATGAAGATAATTTCACTGTTTTTAGTGATGATATTAAGGCCATGGGTCAGTGGACTAAGGAGAAAAAATCCACTCGTGAAATTAACTACTATCCTGCCCGCGTTCTAATGCAGGATTTTACTGGTGTTCCGGCGGTGGTGGATCTGGCCGCTATGAGAGACGCTATTAAGGCCGTTGGCGGTAACCCTCAAAAAATTAACCCACTCGTTCCTGTTGATCTGGTGATTGATCACTCGGTGATTGTTGATTACGCAGCTTTCCCGGAAGCTTTTGAAAAAAACATGGAACTTGAATACGAAAGAAACGGCGAGCGCTATAAGTTTCTTAAGTGGGGACAAAAAGCATTCAAAAATTTCCGCGTGGTTCCTCCTGGAACAGGTATTTGTCACCAAGTAAACGTTGAGTATCTGGCCCAAACAGTTTGGACCAAAGAAGAAGACGGAAAAGAGATCGCTTACTGTGATACTTGTGTTGGAACAGATTCACACACCACAATGGTTAACGGCCTTTCCGTTCTTGGTTGGGGTGTTGGTGGTATCGAAGCCGAAGCGGCTATGCTTGGCCAGGCCGTGACCATGCTTATTCCGGAAGTTGTGGGCTTTAAACTGACTGGTAAAACTAAAGAAGGCGTTACTGCGACAGACGTGGTTTTAACAGTGACCAACATGCTTCGTAAGAAAGGCGTGGTTGATAAATTTGTTGAATTCTTCGGCCCGGGTCTTAAAGATCTATCTTTAGCGGACCGTGCCACCATTGCGAACATGGCCCCTGAATATGGCGCGACTTGTGGATTCTTCCCGGTGGATGAAAAAACGATTGAGTATCTTCGCTTCACTGGCCGTGATGAAGACCGCGTTCAATTAGTAGAAGCTTACGCTAAAGAGCAAGGTTTCTGGAGAAACGACGCTAAAGATCCAACTTTCACGGATACTCTTGAACTTGATCTGGGAACTGTTGAACCTTCTCTTGCAGGTCCTAAGCGCCCTCAAGATAGAATTTCTCTTTCTGGTATTTCAGAAGGCTTTAAAAAAGACCTGGTTTCAGAGACTGGATTCAAAGTTAAAGCTGATGATGCTAATAAATCTCAAAAAGTTGATGGGCATGATTTCTCTCTCTCTCATGGTGACGTGATGATTGCCGCCATCACTTCTTGTACGAATACTTCTAACCCTTCAGTTCTTATGGCCGCGGGTCTAGTTGCTAAAAAAGCGAATGCTCTAGGGCTTACGATTAAGCCATGGGTTAAAACTTCTCTTGCTCCAGGCTCAAAAGTTGTCACTGATTATCTGGAAGCTGCGGGCCTTCAGTCTGAATTAAATAAACTGGGCTTCAACCTTGTTGGTTACGGCTGTACAACTTGTATCGGTAACTCTGGTCCTCTAAAACCAGAATTCTCTAAGGCCATTAAAGACGGAAACCTTGCTACGGCCGCCGTTCTTTCTGGTAACAGAAACTTTGAAGGACGTGTTTCTCCGGATACTAAGGCCAACTACCTGGCCTCGCCTCCGCTGGTTGTGGCCTATGCCATTGCAGGTAACGTCAATATTGATCTGACAAAAGAGCCAATCGGTAAGGATCAAAAAGGGAACGACGTTTATCTTAAAGATATCTGGCCTTCATCTTCAGAAATTCAAACTGAAGTTTCGAAGAATTTGACTCCAGAAATGTTTAAGTCTCGTTACTCAGATGTATTTAAGGGTGATCTTTTCTGGCAGAAAGTTGAACTGACTGAAGGTGAAACTTACGCCTGGGATGCTAACTCTACTTACATTAAGAACCCTCCATACTTCCAGGGTATGACTAAAGATCCTTCGCCAGTTAGTGATATTGTTTCAGCAAATGTACTGGGTCTTTTCGGTGACTCCATTACGACTGACCATATTTCACCTGCGGGCTCATTTAAGGCCGACACTCCGGCCGGATCTTATCTGGTTTCTCGTGGAGTAAAACCTGCGGACTTTAACTCTTATGGTTCACGCCGTGGACATGATGAAGTCATGACTCGCGGAACTTTTGCCAATATCCGTCTTAAAAACGAGATGGTTAAATCCGGTAAAGAGGGTGGATTCACTACTTTCGTTCCAACGGGCGAAGAAACAACGATCTATGATGCTTCTATGAAGTATCAGTCAGAGAATAAACCACTGGTCGTTGTGGCCGGTAAAGAATACGGCACGGGTTCTTCTCGTGACTGGGCGGCCAAAGGGACTCGTCTTCTTGGAATTAAGGCCGTGATCACTGAGAGCTTTGAGCGTATTCACCGTTCTAACCTTATCGGTATGGGAGTTATTCCTCTTCAGTTTACAGGTGGAGCAACTCGTAAGAGTTTAAACCTTGATGGAACTGAGGAAATCACCATCCACGGCATCGCTGATATGAAGCCAAAAGCTCAGTTAAACGCTGAAATTAAGCGTAAGAATGGAGAAGTGACAAAAGTGGTTCTTCACTCGCGTATCGATACCGCTAATGAACTTGAGTACTACAAAAACTCCGGTATTCTTCACTACGTTTTAAGAAATCTTAACAAGTAATTTCACAGGGGCCCCGATCAGAAGGGGCCCCTTCTCTGTACATTCCCTTTTTCTTCCTTTTACAATAGAATCATGAATAAATTAAAAAACAAATCGGCCCTCATCACTGGTGG
>JAEYUK010000120.1 GCA_023432655.1 Pseudomonadota bacterium
AATTCGTTCTGAAGCCTTCCTTAAAACAAAAGATTATTACTTAAGTCTTTTTAGTAATACTCCTGATCTTCGTGAAACAAGGATCGCTTACGCCATCCATGAAGAAGTCCTCCCAAGTCTTGAACGACGTGAAAAAATGATGGCCTTCTTCCACTGGTCTACCTGGGCCGCATCGGCAAATCGTCCAGGGAAAAATCATACATACACTAATAACTGGCCTCATGAGCCGCTTATTAATAACGTCCCGACAACTGAGAATATTTTCTGGTCGATTATTTCAGTGGTACTTCTCTTAACGGGAGCAGGTTTTCTTCTTTGGTATTACTGCTTTAAAAAAGAAGAAGATGAAATTAATCCAGAGCTACCGGCAAAAGATCCTCTGAAAGAATTTAAAATAACACCTTCTCAAAAAGCTCTCTGGTGGTACTGGGGAACTGTCATCGTTCTTTTCATCCTCCAAATCGGACTTGGTGGCATCATTGCTCACTATACTGTTGAAGGACAGGATTTCTATGGCTTTCCTCTCTCTGAATATCTTCCTTATAGCCTTGTTCGTACCTGGCACATTCAAGTCGCCTTATTCTGGATTGCGACTTCATTCTTAGCTGCAGGTCTTTTCCTGGCACCTATCATTAATGGTGGTAAGGATCCAAAGTACCAAAAGGAAGGAGTGCTTGTTCTTTTTGGTGCCCTTGTTGTGGTGGTTTTTGGCTCTCTCACTGGAGAACTTTTAGCTATTCATCAAAAATTAAATCTCAATTTAAGTTTTTGGTTTGGTCATCAGGGATATGAGTACGTCGATCTAGGGCGTTTCTGGCAAATTCTTCTGCTCGTGGGTCTCTTTATCTGGCTAGGTTTAATGTCCCGCTGTATTCTGCCGGCACTTAAAGTTCGCTCGGATTCAAGACAACTTTTATTCCTTTTCACTGCTTCTGCCATTTGCATCACTCTCTTCTATGGAGGCGGTCTTTTCTACGGTGCCCGTACTCATATTTCCATTATGGAATTCTGGCGCTGGTGGGTAGTGCACCTTTGGGTAGAAGGAATTTTTGAAGTGTTTGCTACTGTTGCCATCGCTTTCATCTTTGTCACTCTTGGGCTTATTAAACCAAGTTCGGCAACTAAGGCTTCGCTTTTCTCGACTTCTATTTTCCTCTTAGGAGGAATTCCAGGAACATTCCACCACTTGTATTTCAGTGGAACTCCTATTTCAATCAGTGCTGTAGGCGCATGCTTTTCCGCTCTGGAAGTTGTTCCTCTGGTTTTAGTAGGATTTGAAGCTTTTCATACTTATAGAATGCAACACGTGACTTCCTGGACTCGCAACTACAAGTGGCCAATTATCTTCTTCGTTGGTGTGGCCTTCTGGAACTTAGTAGGTGCAGGACTATTTGGGTTTCTCATTAATCCTCCGATCGCCCTTTTCTATATGCAGGGGTTAAATACAACTGCAGTTCATGCTCATGGCGCAACTTTCGGAGTTTATGGTCTGTTATCTCTGGGTTTAATCCTAGTGATTATCCAATCAGTCTTTAAAGACCGCCCATGGGATACAAAACTCATGAATATCTCATTCTGGGGACTGAATCTTGGTCTGGGGCTCATGATTTTGATGAGTTTACTCCCAATCGGCCTTATTCAGATGTTTGCCTCGATTGATCAAGGTCTTTGGTATGCCAGAGGTTCTGAAGTGATGCAGACTGAAATTATTCAATTCTTACGATGGATACGTTTTGTCGGTGATGTTGTTTTCGCTGCAGGCGCGCTCTCCTTTGCCCTCGCTGTTCTTGACCGAACTGGACTCCTTAAGTTCGGTGGAGCAGTCGAAGAAAAACCAGAGCTAACAGCTGCCCTCAAATAAATCCCGAGGCCCGGTCTAAAGACCGGGCCTTTTTATGAAAATAATTGTCCTCGAACCTGATCTGTATCAGTTATTCTTTCCTTTCATAATGCTAAATTTTATCTAAATTAAATCCTCCATTTTAGAGGCTTAAGTATATGGAAGTATGCGTACATTGTGATGAAGTGGCCTTACCGCCCCTTTATAATGAAGACGACCAGTCACGAAATCACCCTTTTTGCTGCCAGGGCTGCATGACAGTTTATAATGTCTTGCATCAGAAAGGTTTAGAAGCTTATTACGAAATTAAGAATAATTCTGCCACTTTCAAAAGACGCTCGCCCGTTGAACTCAAATCAACTCAGTTTAAATACTTAGATGATGCTGATTTCGAAAAAGAATTTTCTTATTTAGATAGCACCGGTCATAGAACAATGGAATTTTACCTGGAAGGTATTCACTGTCTGGCCTGTTTATGGCTGATTGAGAAACTTCCAGAGTTCGTTTCTGATGTCATGATTTCAAAGCTTGATCTTGAGCGATCGGTAGCAACAGTAGTCTTGAAACCAAAAGGGAAGTTTTCCTCTGCCGCTAAAGAGTTCAGTCAACTTGGCTACAGGCCTCATCCTCTAAAAAGAAATCAGGATGTGATGGATCTTAAGGCGAAAGAAGAGCGGCTGGCCCTTCTTCGCATCGGGATTGCCGGAGCGGCCACTGGTAATATCATGATTTATGCCGTTTCAGTTTATGGAGGGGCAACCGGAGAGTTTGCAGAGCTTTTTAACGCTCTGACAGTTATTCTCGCTTTCCCTGTAATGTTCTTCAGTGCCTGGCCTTTTTACCGAAATGCCTGGAACGCGGTTAAAAATAAAACTGTCTCCATAGATATTCCTATTTCAATTGCTTTGATTGCTGGTGGGATTTTTGGTTTCACCACACTCTTTACTGAGGTGAATGAGAATTATCTTGATTCACTCACCATGCTGGTTTTTCTTCTTCTCATGTCCCGCTATTTCTTGCAAAAAATTCAGGAGAAGGGATTATCCGCCCAAGACCTTCATTACTTCTACCAAAGTGACAGTGTTCTTAAAGCGACCTCGGAAGAGGCATCTGAATTTTCTGAAATCCATCCGAAATATATTAAAGCGGGAGATATTCTAAAAATTCGTCCAGGAGAGTTTATACCAGCGGATGGCGAAATCCTGAGCGGATTTTCCTACATGAATAACTCTCTTTTAACTGGCGAATCTGAGCCGGTGAAAGTTAGAGCGGGGGAGAAAGTCTTCTCGGGAACTCAGAATATTGATCAAGACTTGGTTATTAAGGCAGAAAAAGTTCATGATGAATCCCGATTGGGGAGACTGCTTAAAAATGTTGAAAACGGTTGGGCCCATCGTTCGCGTATTGTGGATCTCACGAACCGAATTTCTAAAAAATTTACTATTGCCGTTTTCATCATCGCCGGAACTCTTTTCCTTTATCACTATATGCAAGGAAATGTGCGCCACGCTCTTGAACAGGCGATCACACTTTTAATCGTAACCTGCCCTTGCGCTCTGGCCCTCGCCACACCTCTTACTTTTACCCGTGCGCTGTCTAAAGCTTCTGAGCAGGGGATTATCATTAAAAGTGACGAAGTAATTGAGAAGCTGGCAAAAATTAAAAATATCTTTGTGGATAAAACAGGAACAATCACTTTTGGTAAATTAAAAATCATCAACTTTAAAGCGCTGAAAGAAACACAGGTTCCACTCGCAGACATTATTTACAATCTAGAGCAGAGGTCTCGCCATCCAGTGGCGGTGAGTTTAGTTGAATATGTGAAGGCCCTTAATCCTAAACAGAGAACTGTGGAAGATTTGAAAGAAACAATTGGACAGGGAGTGAGCGGATCGATCAATGGACACTTCTATGTGATTAATAAGTCCGGTGTTTTTGAAAACAATGAACTCGTCGCAACTTATCAGGTAGAAGATACCGTTCGTAATGACTCAAGAGGAACTCTGGATAAGATTATGTCCAAGGGCCGTAATGTTCAGATCCTTTCTGGTGACCGTACCGAAGTTGTTGAGTCTATCGCTCGCGAAATTAATCTCCCAAAAGAGATTGCTCACTCAGAACTTACTCCAGAAGAGAAGAGCCAGAAAATTAAAAGTTCTACTCATTCTATGATGGTCGGGGATGGTGCCAACGATGCGATAGCCTTAGGGGACGCGGATGTAGGTGTTGCCGTTCTGGGAGCGATGGATATTTCTCTCCGTGCCGCAGATGTTTACCTAACTACTCCTGGACTTGTGCCAGTAGAGAAACTCATCACTCTTTCAGAGGAGACGATGAAGGTTATCTATCGTAATCTTGGAGTATCACTCACTTATAACTGTGTTTCAGTGGCACTTTGTTTTGCCGGGTATATCACTCCGCTAACTGCCGCTATTATTATGCCTTTAAGTTCCTTGTCGGTTTTAATTTCGACACTGATTGGAACTAAAGAATTGAGGTCTTTATGGAAGTCATGACAATCCTTTTGCCTTTGGCAATCCTTCTAGGCGGAGTTTTCGTCTTCGCCTTTGTTTGGTCGGCCAAAAAAGGTCAATATGATGACCTCGAAACTCCGCGCTTTAGAATGCTTTTAGACGATAAAAAAATTATTAGACCAACCACTAAATTAGGAAAGGAAGAAAAATGAGCTCTCCCCACGTGAATGTGCCTTCCTCAAATCGAAGGCTCGAGACTTTTACCTATGATGACCACATCGTTAAGTTGTTTGTTATCGCCACAATTGTGTGGGGAGCAGTTGCTCTCCTGTTAGGTGTGACGATTGCTTTCCAGTTGGCCGAATGGCGCCTTAACTTAGGTATCCCTTGGACAACTTTCGGAAGACTTCGCCCACTTCATACCAACGCCGCGATTTTTGCTTTCTGTGGTAACGCCATCTTCGCAGGTATTTATTACTCCCATCAGCGTCTCCTAAAAGCACGTCTCTTTAATGATATGCTCTCAAAGATTCACTTCTGGGGTTGGCAGTTGGTGATTGTTCTTGCCGCCGTGACCTTACCTCTGGGTTTAACCACCGGGAAAGAATACGCGGAACTTGAGTGGCCAATTGATATTCTCATCACTCTAGTTTGGGTGGTCTTTGCAGTAAACTTCTTTGGTACGATTATTCGCCGTCGTGAACGTCATATTTATGTGGCGATCTGGTTTTACATCGCAACCATCATTACTGTAGCGGTCCTTCACATTGTGAACTCACTTGAGCTTCCAGTGTCTTTAACTAAATCTTATTCTCTTTATTCAGGCGTTCAGGATGCTCTGGTGCAGTGGTGGTATGGGCACAATGCTGTGGCCTTCTTCTTAACCACACCATTCTTAGGACTTATGTACTACTTTGTTCCTAAGGCCGCTAACCGTCCTGTTTACTCGTATCGTTTATCTATTATTCACTTCTGGTCACTTGTCTTTATTTACATCTGGGCCGGTCCTCACCATCTTCTCTATACAACCCTCCCTGAGTGGTCACAAACTCTTGGTATGGTTTTCTCAGTGATGCTCTGGATGCCAAGCTGGGGTGGGATGATTAACGGTCTTCTTACTCTAAGAGGTGTTTGGGATAAAGTGAGAACTGATCCAGGTCTTCGTTTCATGGCAACAGCTCTTACTTTCTACGGTATGTCGACTTTCGAAGGTCCGCTGCTTTCCATTAAATCTGTTAACTCTATCGCGCACTTTACTGACTGGATTCCGGGCCACGTACACGCTGGTACTATCGGCTGGAACTACATGCTCATTGCTGGTGTCCTTTTCTATTTAGTTCCAAAACTTTGGAATGCTGAACTTTACTCTAAAAAACTTGCCAACACTCAGTTCTGGCTTGCCACAATTGGTCTTCTTTTCTACATCGTTTCGATGTGGATTGCTGGTATCTCTCAATCTCTTATGTGGAGAGCGATGGATGATGCTGGTCGTTTGATGTACCCGAACTTCATTGAAACTGTGATTAAAATTGTTCCAATGTACTGGCTCCGTGCGATCGGTGGTACTTTTGTTCTGATCTCGTTCATCATTATGATCTACAACATGATCAAAACTGCCCGCAGTGGTAAGAAAACTGAAGAAGCTGTTTACGAAGCTTACGCTCTTGATAACACTTCACTTGAACCTAATGCTTCAACTCACCGTAAGCTTGAAGGCTGGCCGGTTATTTTCTCTATCCTTTCGTTCCTGGCAATCTTTGTTGGTTCAGCGATTGAGATCATTCCGTCAGTTATCTCGGATAAATACATCACTAAAATTGATGCGATCAGGCCGTATACTCCGCTTGAACTTTACGGGCGTGATGTTTATGTAAAAGAAGGCTGTTATACTTG
>JAEYUK010000123.1 GCA_023432655.1 Pseudomonadota bacterium
CATTAAAATAGGCCTCAAGACCTGGGTGAAAATCAACGTTCAGAAATGACATGGGAATCCTCGGTATAAAATCAACATTTTGGCTGGTTTATCACGTGCCTGGGCCTTTGTCAGGGGAAGAGGTAAAAATTTCTAAATTCCATCAAATGGCCCTAAGGATTAAACTAATGTCTTAAACAACCGGCCCGGCCGGAAAGGAAATCCATGAAAAAGCTTCTGCTCCCCATCGCGGCCCTTTGTTTTGGGCTTTACGCTAGTGATTCTTCGGCCCAGATTTTCAGACTTCGGGTGACCCCTACCGGGACTGCGGTCATTGATAATTTCATAAGTGCTGAGATCCAAAAAATCGAAAACGACATCAATAAAGACCTCCCAAGTGCTCAACCTAAAAGGCTCATGGAAGGGATGGCCAACTCTTCGGTCATGGCCGGGAAAGGAATTGGTTCCGACTACGCTTCAAATATGGAAGTATTCCTGATTGGGGCGGGCATTGGTGTAGGAGCTGATCTTGAAAAAGATAAAAACACTGACTCTGATATTACCGGACTCGGTATTGCTCCGGGACTAGTGATTGGTACAAACTTAGGCTGGATGGATACTTCCCGTATTCTGGGCATGGATACTAACCGTCTTAATGTTTATGCGAACTTCATGGGCTATAGTCACGACCAGGATTTTGGTGAAAACGACAGTAAAACACAAGCCGAAGTTGATATGACTTCTTTCGGAGTTCATTTCCGTTATGACTGGATTAAAGGAAATGGCAGCAAACTTCTAGGCTGGGGCGGGGTCAAACTTCACTTTGGATATGAATACAACAAGACTGATCTGACTTTTAATACGAAGATTAATGAAGAGGTCAATGCTACAAATGGATCTGAAACGATTAACGATACGATCACAGGTTCTCCGCGCGCTACCATTTTAGTGAATACCCATTCTATTCCGCTGGAAATTTCAACAGATGTGCAGTTCCTCTACTTCATGAGTCTTTATGGTGGTTTGGGGGTTGATTTTAACTTCGGGGAAGCCAAAGGTGATGGGGCATTAAATGCTGACAACCAACAGATCACTTGTACTGGTGGTGCGTGCGGCGGGGGAACAAACATCAACGTCACTCCTGAGGCCAACATTGATGCTACCGGAAAAGTGAACTCTTTCACTTCCCGCGCCTTCGCAGGTCTTCAATTCAATCTTCCATACGTCCGCATTTTTGGCCAGGTGGATAAGTCCCTTGGTGATGATCTGATCGGTGCTACTGCCGGCGTGAGATTCGTTTACTAGATTTTCTCCATAATTTCGGTTGGCGAATGCCGCCCGACTCCCAAAGGCCCACACGGTGGGCCTTTGCTTTTTTCAGGGCCCGAAGATACTGATACTTTTCCCTCACTGATGAAAACTCTGCATGAGGATAAAGGGTCGTGCATCCCATCTCGATAAGTTTTAAACTGATTCCCTTTAACTCCCCTAGAATCCTTCCATAAATATCTTCTTTAATGATCCACAGTTCTTGTTTCGAGTGAACGGGGGCAAGTCTTTGTAAGCACTGGGTAGAGCTTAGACCGGCATCACCTTTATTATTTAAATAAGGCTGCCTTTTCTCCGGGGAATCAATTTTTAAAAGCCTCACTTTAAACTGATAGTTTCCATGGGCAACTAAAACAGTATCACCGTCATAAACTTTCAGAACCTTAACCGGGAGTTTTAAGGGATAGAGGTCTGTAAGATCTACCCTGACGAGAAATAGGCTCAACAAAGGTAAAAGAATTTGATAGGGTCGGCCCATTCAATCTCCTTTACTGGATATGCCGGGGCCTAGGCCTCTGGAAAACAATTTGCCCAAAGGATTATTCATTTATGAATGTTCGCTCCGAAGTAAACAACCACTTTAAATTCACTCTTGAACACGTCGATAAAAACTGCGGCGCCCGGGCGGGTTACATCGATACTCCCCATGGACGCATTCACACGCCGGTCTTTATGCCTGTGGGAACCCATGGAGCGATCAAGGCCCTACAACCGAAAGAGTTAGTAGATCTCTCGATTGAAATCCTTCTCTCCAATACTTACCACCTTCATTTAACTCCTGGCTCTGAGCTTATTGCCAAGGCCGGAGGCCTTCATAAATTTATGGGATGGGACCGCCCTATTCTTACGGACTCCGGCGGCTTCCAGGTTTTCTCGCTTCAAAAAAATTCCATCACAGAAGAAGGGGCCAACTTTAAAGGGGCCAAGGGCGAGAACGTTCTTCTCACTCCGGAAATTTCTATCCAGGTTCAGCAGAATCTGGGCTCCGATATCATGATGGCCTTTGATGAGTGTATTCCTTATCCCGCCACTGAAAAGTATGTGGAGAACTCGATTGCTCGTACTCACCGCTGGCTTGACCGTTGTATTGAGGCCTGGAAAAATCCTCAGCAGGCGCTCTTCGGAATTGTTCAGGGTGGAGTCTATGATAAGTACCGTAAGATCTGTATCGAAGAAGTGACCAAACGAAATCTTCCTGGTTACGCCATCGGTGGAGTGTCTGTTGGTGAAGGTCCTGAGCACATGGAAAAAGTGGTGAAGTACACCGCACCTTTAATGCCAAAAGATAAGCCTCGCTACGTGATGGGTGTAGGCATGCCAGAAGATCTTCTTATGATCTGGGAACACGGTGTGGACATGAGTGACTGTATCATTCCAACCAAGTTTGCTCGTGGTGGAACGCTCTTCACAAACCGCGGAAAAATCCGCATTGAACATAAGAACTATCGCCGTGACTTTTTCCCGATTGAGCCTAATCTAAAAGATTACGTGAATACGAATTTCACCCGCGCTTATATTAAGCATCTTTTTGATTCGAATGAAATTTTGGGTCAGATTCTGGCCACCGCTCATAATATTTCATTTTATAAGTCGATGGCCATGAGAGCGAGAGAAGCGATCCTAGAGGACCGCTTCCTGGAATTTAAAAATCAATTTTTGGAAGGTTATAAGAGGGATTAAAATTCTCTCTTATCACTTCATCCTGGAGTTCCATTCTCTTCCTGGCAAGACGTGAAGTAAGTTCACTTGATGACAGATTCAGTTTCTTAACGATTGGATCTGTCATGATTTCTTTAACCACTGAAGCCTCAAGACCATCCCAGGCGTCACGAAGACAGCTTTCTCTTTTCTTCTTATAAATAAAGGCACCGATCAGCGGGATGTTTGGATTTTTATCAATACAAACTTGCGCCTGACGATGACCAGCGGCGAGCATTTTTACTTCCAGCCCTTTCACCACTTTTTCAATGAACTCACCTTTTGAGTTCTCGATCCATTTATTTACTTCCGGACTCTCAGAAATTTTGGCACAGGTTTGTTTTTCTAAGAAGTCAGAGAAGATACCTTTCTTTTCATTAAAGAGAAGTTCCATTCCAATCAGTCGCAGAGCTTCTTTCTTACAATCCAGAACCAACTGTTTGGAGTCAATCAGATTCGTTGCCCAATGGAAGCTTGAAAGAACTTCGCTACGGAGTTTCCCCTTATCTTCATACATATAATCAATGGCCGCACTTACCTCTTTATTTCTCTCACTTTCATAGATCGTCTGCACATACTTAATGAGACGAGGCTGAACTTCTTTAGTTAAAATGAGTTCTTCCTTACCGTTAGTTAATTGGGAACTTCCAACCGTAAAGTTTCTCACAGTATTTTGAATGGCGCCTGGAAGTTCATTATTAAGGCAGTTATAAAATGAACTCACCATAAAACCACTTCCCACATCAAATAGACCAGAGCGAGGGGTCGCGCTATTATTATGAGATCTCGCCGCACAGGCTTCCCATGTGTACTGGGCTTCTTCCCGGATCGATTCAAGTTTTGAGGCCACTAAATCCCGGTAAGAATTCATGGTCTCTTCTTTAATTGAATGAAAAGAATGCTGGGCCACATAAAGATCGGCCAGTTCTTGAGTTTGCTCCGGTGGAAGTCTTAAAGCTTCGGCCTTAGCATAAGCATTCTTTTGTACCTCGGCCGTGAAACATCCAAGCTCATCAAATTCTTCATAACAATTTACGTAAGCGTTCTTAGCGATTCTTTTGTCATTAAGCTGTGAACGAAATTCTTGAATGCGCGCCAGATACTCGGGATCTTTCTGAAGCTCACTTAGGAATTTATCAAAAGAAGAAGCTAAACTAGCTTTAACGATAACAGGCCACTTCTCTTTCCCTGGAGATTCATACAAGGCCGTACAGCCTTCAGGTTCGCCGATTGCGATTTTCGCCTCAATGATTTTGGCGATATCGACCGCGCGTGTTCCAAGACAATTAAGCATCGTCGGAAGAACCGGGGAAGAAAAATCCGTCGTTTTAAAATAACTGGATTTCGGCGAAGCCTTCACGGTATTACAATCCGTCACGGCATTTAAAACTTCATTACTGATATCCAGAGCGTACCCATCGATCCAATGCTTAAGCAGAGCTTCTCTTTCAAAAGAACGATTCTGATAATAGTTTTGAGAGACCCAATCAAAGTGAGGTCCAGTAATTTTACTCTTGGTTAAATCCCCATCGATCCTAAACATCGCAAGCGATTCAGCAAAGTTTTCCTGAGGAGATGTTCCCGCATAACTGGTGACAAGCTTTTGACCAGTAGTCTTACCCCACTCGCGGGTGACTCTTCCCCATTGGTCAACATACTCATTGTCCATGTTGAAACCGGCCACTGTTGCATAATCGCTTTGGTGAGAGCGATAAAAGATCTTAGAATTCTCTCCACCTTCAAAGTCAACATGGTGATTTATTTCGTGAGTCACGGCCTGATAGAGATATCCCATGTCCAGGTTCGTTTTATTCTGCCACAGACAGGAATCAGTGACCTTAATCCATCCACGACTGTAGGCGAGACCACAGGCACCTTTATACTTAGTCCCTTCGAACTCATGACCGCGCGGGACTCTTTGAAATTCTTTTAATTTTTTGAGACTGGTTTGAGGTGCTTTAAGCATCAACGTCAAACGCCAAAGACCATAGAGCTCTTGATCATTATAAAGATACTGATCCAAGGGAACTCGTTGATTATTGTAAATGCCGGGACTAGAGGTCTCGCCATCAACAATAGGAATGAGATTATCGGCCGATAACATATAACCAAATTTCAAATACCAAAGATAATGCACATATCCTGCGATATGGCCTTCTTTTCCGTAAATGCGGTTATAAATACAAGGAACACTAGAACAACCGTTATAATCGATACTGTCGTCTTTAAGATCCCCGATCTGATCTCCATACTCTTTTAAAAAGTTTGCCTGAGGAACCGGTAGATCATCCAGATTCAAATGTCTCCATGTGCCTCTTACTCGTCCGGCCTTGGTGAATTTTCTCTCAATTTCCTGAATCTCGGCCTTAAGAGTATCAACGGTGAAAACTTGCTGTAAGCACTGCTTTTGATTGGAGCTCGCAAGGGCCCTCTCAAGCACAACTTCTTTTTTAGGAGCTTGGGCTTCCCAGTGGGAGAGAAGGGTTTTCTCCTTAGGAGCTTTGGTACAACTACCCCCGATCATGAGAACTGAGAGGATGACGAGATTAGATTTTTTCATGTTCTACCACTCTTGAAATAAAGCCACTGCCTTCTGAATAAATGACGGAAAGTCCTTCGGAAGGACACTTAAATTCAAACTGAGAAGGGTCATGGCCTTTACCTTCTGAGATTTTATTTGTGACCGTTTCGCAGGATTCAAATTTATGCTTCCAATAAAGAAGTGTTTTCTCATTCCCTTTCGGATCTCGAAAACCATTGGTCACAACATTATTTTTTATCTGGTATTTTTCATTCCCTTCAAAGACCAGGATCTTACTATCTTCAACCGGAATCTCCTTCTCTTCCAGAGGCTCACCCAGCTGAGCGGTTAGTTCAGTGACGGTGGTTTTACCGTAGTCAAAGGAGCGTTGTTTTTGTCCACAACTCGCTAATAGTAGAAGCGATAAATAAATACTCAGTTTCATTATAAATTCTCCATTGGCCTCCTATCGGAGAAGTATTCCAACAACTTTAGTCTACTACTCACCGCTTCTTATCTAAGCCCCTGATTCTCATGACCTAGGACAGCTTAATTTAGGGTAAAGATACGGTCCCTTTCATAGGCAAGCCCCAAAAAAGACGGTAAAAGCGCCTCCAGAAACTCCTGGAGGTTCAATGAAAAAGATCATCTTCATAGGTCTCATTCTTAGTAGCTCACTCCTTAAGGCCGACATCATTCAGGACCGGATCCACGCGGTTGAAGGAAGCCTCATCAAGTTTGAAAATGGCCGTGTTGCCTTTGGGGATTTGAAAACTCCTGATCTTCATCCAGGCGACTTCATCAGAGCAGAACTTAATGAGAATCACAGTCTCTTGAAGTTTAAAAAAATTGAAGGACCTGTGGGATCCTTTCAAAAAAGCTTAACTATTCCTCCACAAACACTTTTTGAACCCACTATCGTTCCGAATATGAATGAAGCCTTGAAGATTTTTCATCGCTCGAATCCCTACTGGAAGCGCGTCTCTGAGTGCACCGACCGCGCCCATGTATGGGCCCATGATGAATTTAAATATAGCGGCACAATGTCCCGCAAAGTCTTCATCTTCTTTACGGCTTCCTACATAAATAGTGTGCGCTTCAAGTGGTGGTTTCACGTGGCCCCTCTTTACCGGGTTAATGACCATGGGACATTAAGAGAACTAGTTATGGATTATCGCTACTCCGATCGCCCACAAACAGTGAAGGAATGGACAAACCTTTTTGTCTACACCAGGAAAGACTGTAAAGAGACTACACGTTTTTCTGAGTATGAAAGTGACCCTCAGATGGAAGACTGCTTCCTTATGACTGAAAGTATGCACTACAAACTTCCTGCTGAAATTTACGAACAAGAACTAAGCGGTAAATTTAAAACGTCCACCACTGAAGCAGAACTTCAGCTGTCGTTACGTCACGCCTTTGAAAAAGGAAGGGAATAATATGAAAGGAAAATTTTCAATTCTTCTTCTCTCAGCTATTCTCTTTTATGCCTGCGGTAAAAAGAATAGCAGCGGTGGCCAGATTCCTAATGAAGTCGTCGTTCCCAATCCATTATCAGAAGAAAAACCCCTGGAAGGCACTTACCGCGCCATCTTGAGACCCCTTAATAATCACCTTTCAGGTTTTTTACCCAGTGGACTGGCTGAAGTAAAAATTTCGGGAGATGCCTTCTCTGTAAAAACACTTCTGGATGACGATGCCCGGGTGGTGCATATTCAAAGCATCCACTTAGGTTCTGAATGTCCTCGGAATGCTGAACACGATCTTAATCAGGATGGTTTGATTGATATTGTTGAGGCAAAAAATGCTTCCGGTGAAGTTTATATTCCTCTTGATTCCGATTTAAATTCGGCCGAAGCTGGTTCTTCCGTTTATCCCATGGGTGGAAACTTTACTTATATTGAGAACGCTTCCCTCGCCAATCTAATAGAAGACATAAAAATCCGTACAGACCGAAACTTGAAGCTCCATGAGCGGGTCGTTCTGATCCATGGGGTGGAAGCGAGAACAAAACTTCCCAGTACGGTTGCAACTCTAAGGGGCGTCCCGAAACAGGCGTCAATTCCGATAGCTTGTGGCGTTTTAATAAAAGATTGAATCTCTTTAATTTGAGCTATTCACTTCGACCATACAGTTCTCTGTTTCATACAAAGTAAGCCGGGTGACGGAAACTCCTGTCCCCTTTAATAATTCAGGGATGATTTCTTTAATTAAATAAGTGGCCATATTTTCTGCAGTAGGATTAAAGGGACAAATAAACCAGGGTTTATTTTTTTGAATAAGTGGCTCCAATGCCCGAAGTTCAGCATCTTTTTCAAAGGCAAGAAAAGTATGGTCCCAATGAAGCTGAATCCAGCTATCAATCTTCTCTTTTAAGATTGAAAAATCAATCACCCGCCCCAGATGATCAAGTTCAGAAGCTGTGGCATACACCCACAGGACATAATTATGGCCATGAAGGTTTGAGCACTTTGATTCATGCCCATAAACCCTGTGCCCGGCACAGAAGTGGATTTTTCTAACGGCTTCAGTTTTCATTCATAAGTTCCAGGCTTTTTGTTTTAATTTTTTTTAAGAAGTCACTTAGATAATCAAGACCGTTCCCGCTCAAATTATGGGACCAGCGATTAAGAAGGACGACTCTTAGAAGCTGCAAACCATCGGTATCAACAGTTAAATCAGAAAATATCTTAGACTGTTCTTCTTCTATGATTTTATCCACTTTGAGTTTAGTTTTTGAAATGAAGTAACTAAAATCCTGGATATGATCGGTGTGATGAGGAAAAT
>JAEYUK010000075.1 GCA_023432655.1 Pseudomonadota bacterium
GCCGTGGCCTATACCAGCGTATTAGGTTTGGGGATCTTGAAAGAGATGAACTTAACTTATGCTCCTGAATGCTTCAGTTGGAAAGAGTGGGAGAAAGGTTATAAGTCTCCCTTGCTTCAGTATATAAAGGCGCACCAGGAACTAATTTTTGATGAAGTTGTCTCAGTCACAAAAAGATTTCTGGCCCTGGAAGAGACGATCCCCGGAAAAAGTCGCTTCTTTGATTTGTTTAGAATCATTCATAAGGTCAATCCACGAGACTTCATTGAGTCTCAAAAAGAAACTGATCCAGAAGTTTATAAGCGTTTGAACGATGAAGTTCTGACGTCACTTTCTAGTACCATTGAAATGTACCAGGATTATGATCTGGTTCTGGATCTGAGATCTGATTTAGGAAAAGCTTCGGCCGCAGTTTCCGGAAGGGCCCTCGGTGAAAACCGCCAGTCTGAAAAATTAAGCTATGGTCTTGAAGCTTTGAAAGTCGCACGAGGGATAAAACCTAATCCGGATAATCGCGAGCTAGCTTTGATTGGTTCAGACTCTTTATCTGCTGAGATTCTCTTGGCCCTGGAAGAGTGGGTGAGAGATACTCATTCCCGATTATTCATTGTCAGTAATGAGGAAGATCCATTTTCTAAATTTTTTGGAGAAGGCTCTCATCAAACGGTCGATCGTTTGAAGAACCTTTTTAAAGACATTGAAAATGAATTTAATCAAGAGATTGAAGTCTTTACAAAAAAACTTAAAGAGTGGCAGCAGCTGGATGATTTTGTTCAGGTGAAAATTCCTAAGCCATCCGAACCCATTCCGAGACTTAATTATTTCTCTGGTCACAATGTCACCGCGATGGATGAACTTGTGGACCGTAAGCGCATGTTCTTAACTCTTGAGCGACCAGAATTTCGCCAGGGAAAAAAACATCCTGAAAATAATATTCTTGATTTAAAAACGATAGGTGTAGACCATATTTTAGTAGGCCATGCAAAAAAGAATCGCAAGCTTGTGGAGCTTAACTCTGTCGAGTTGGGATATTTTGACCTGGTACCTTCCCGTCCTAATGTAAATAGGGGCTGGGAAAATGATCTAAAAAAATTAGAAGGCATTGAAGATGAAATTTTTAAACTTTTTTCTCCTGTTGGGGCTCATTAGTTGCTCGAACGGAGTGGTTAGAGAAATTAACCCGGATCAACCTTATCGGACTTCGGGTTTAGAGCAATTCTTTTTACCGGAACTCCCGACGTGGGCCAACTCATCGGCTTCAGGGCAATGCTTTAAAAAGCACTCTTTTAACTATTTAGACTTCTCAAAACTTGCTTCCACTTATCAGCTCAATTACCCTCAGCTGGTGGAACTACAGGCCCAGTATAACGAAAGAGTTGAATCTTACTTTCGTTCAACAGCGGTAAGATTTTTAAAGCCAGTTGAAGAGGCTTCCTTCTTTTCCAATACCCTTGAACAAGTGAGGGGTGGAGTGAAGAGTTTCAAAATTCCAGATGCTGCTAAAAACATCGATATTATCTGGCTAGATAGTTTTATTTCCACTAACCGGGTGGACCAACTCAAGAAGATGTCTGTGAGTGGTCGCTTTGATGAGCGTTTGCCTGTTATTTTTACATCATGTTTTTCCAAGCAGGATCTTAATCAGTGGCTGATTGAGAATAATCTTGACCAGGAAGGCTTCTATTCTCTTTCAGCAGAGTGGTTAAATCCCTATGGAAGTGATCTTAAATTAAGTCCGGGTTTACGCCTGGAAATTCGCAAATTACTGAACGAGGATGTAAATGTTAAGTTCGTTTCTCCTCAGGAAATATTATTACCGACAGAAATCATATTATAAGAAGGAGCTCAAAATGTTCGGCATGATGAAAAAAGAAAAGTCTTCTCACAAAGAAGAAGTGAATAAACTAACGGCCACCTTTAAAACCACTCTTGGAGAGTTTGAAATTGAACTCTTTCATAAAGATTGTCCAGAAACTGTGTGGAACTTTGTTAACCTCGCTGAAGGAACTCAGAAGACGGCCAAAGAAGGAAGATTCTATGATGGTCTCATCTTCCACCGAGTGATCCGCGGTTTTATGATTCAGGGTGGATGTCCAGAAGGTTCAGGACGTGGCGGTCCAGGATACCGTTTTGAAGATGAGTTCAAACCAAATCTTCGCCACGACTCTGAAGGTATTCTTTCTATGGCCAACGCAGGTCCGGGAACGAACGGTTCACAGTTTTTCATCACTCTTGGTCCAACTCCTCACCTTGATGGCCGTCATACTGTATTCGGTAAAGTGATTCGTGGTATGGATGTTGTAAAGAAAATTGGAGACACTCCAACTGGTGCCATGGATCGTCCAAGAACAGATGTCGTTATGGAATCTGTTACAATTAATCGTTCTTAATTAAGTTTCTGAAACTAACCGGAAGCCATCTTCCGGTTAGTTCACTTGGCCTGGTAAAATTTTTTCTACCATTAATTGGATCGTTTCATTACCGTTAAAACGGTTTACCCCGAGGGTAAACTGCACAGTCAGACCGTTTTTCCCCTGGATCTCGAAAAGTTCTTCAGGGGAGAGTTCATTCCACTTACCAATGTAATTAAAACTAATTCCTTGAACTGAAGTTTTGGATTTAATTCCAGCGAAAGTCCAACGTACATGGGCATCCTTCATGATGCGGTAGTTTTGAATAATGGCATTTTTCATTCGGAAAACGGGTTTCTCATGACCGGGACCGAAGGGTTCGAGCTTATCCAAATCTTTTAAAAGAAGGGCGTTAATTTCTTCGATATTAACTTCAACATCAAAGGTTCTGACTTTGGTCCGGAGACTTAAGGGAATGCTTTTTAGAAGATCATTCATTCTTTGCTTAAAATGAGGAAAGTTCTCCTGTTTCATGGACAAACCTGCTGCGGCCTTGTGCCCACCGAACTTTAGGAAGAGATCCTTACATTGTTCCAGGAGCTCAAAAATATTGAGTTCTCCGGCGGATCGGCAACTGGCCTTAATGACGCCTTCTTCTTCTGCATTGGTAAATACAATAGCAGGAACTTCAAAGGTTTCGACGAGCTTACTGGCAACAATGCCAATGACTCCTTCGTGCCAATGGGGACGGTACATAATGTTGATGAGGAGCTCTTCTCCATTCATCGACTTTATAACATCTTGCTTTGCCTCTTCGAAAACTTCATTCTGAATGACCCGTCGATCACGATTGGCCACTTCCAGATGGGTATAATGCTCGCGGCATTCCGCAAAGGAATCTGCGATCAGTAGTCGCAAGGCCCGATCAGGGTGATCAAGCCGGCCTTTGGAGTTGATGTGAGGCCCCACATGAAAAGAGATCTTTTCACTGGCAATCATAGGGACTTTCAATTCTTCCGGATTAAAAAAGGCTTTTATCCCTGGGTAATTGGAAGTCGGAATTTGTTTTAGACCATGGCGGGTGAGTCTTAAGTTGAGTGGACTCATTCGCGCCAAATCAGAAATCGTACCAATCGCTACAAATTGTAAGAGAGGATAAATGCTGGGAGTTTCAATCCCTTTCTTAGCAAGATCATTTTTTATCTGGAGAGCAAGAGCAAAACCAACTCCTACTCCGGCCAGGGGCTTCAGTTGAGAGTTCTCAGGTTCATCTCTTCTGGAGGGATTTACTACCGCATAAGCTTCAGGAATAGTTGGCGCAGCATCTCTATGGTGATCAGTAATAATAAGATCTAATTTACCCTTAGCATATTCTGCTGTTGCAACGTTGGTGATACCGCAATCAACCGTTATTAGAACTTTCACACCTTTTTCAAGAGCGGCATCGATGGATGAATTATGGATCCCGTAACCTTCTACAAAGCGGCTTGGTTGAAAAACTTCAACCGTCACTCCAATCATTTTGAAGAAATGCCACAGGAGAGCACAAGAGGTTGTTCCGTCGACGTCGTAATCTCCATAGACCCCAATAACTTCATTCTGATCAATCGCCCGAATGATTCGTTCTGATGCCTTCGCCAGATCAATCATATTTGTAAGATCGGGAATTTCTTTTAAATTCCAGGATAAAATTTCCTGAACTTCTTGGGGAGAAAAGCCGCGTTTTTGAAAGAGGCGAATGAGTGCTGGGTGTAAGTCAGAGGTCGTAGTGCTAGTTAGTTCCATCTTTTGAAACTAACATAGAGGAGGGTGTTTTCACCACAAAACAAAGAGACCTTTGATCAAATCATTTTCTTCGAGCTCACCTGATGGAGAAAAGTGATTCTCCCACGTTACCTCTTTATGAGCTTTGATTTTTTCGAAATATCGCAGAGGTAGGAATGATTTATTGCAATGCAAACATCGTTCTAATTCTTTGTTACTTTCGTTTATTTTAAAACAGCTATGGCAGGCCCTAATAAGTATTTTTTCTTTAGTTTTTTCTAGTTCTTTCACAGTTCCCCGCAGGTTGGGTTGTTTTCCTTCTCTACGGTAAATAAAAACTTTTCTTAAGAGGGAAGCTATTTAGTCAGGAATAAAAAAGGCCATCCCGAAAGATGGCCTTGGTGGAGTTAATTTAAAATCGATTCTGTCCCATTGGCATTTGCATTGGGAAACCGGTATTAGCTACGGGATTCCCTACCATCGGCATTGGGTTACTAGGAGATTGATTGCCTAGGTTATAACTGAAGGCATCTACTCCAAAGCTCCCAGGAGTGATTGGCTGAACAGTGTAGCGAGGATCGGCCTGCAGATTATACTGTGGCGCCAGATTCCACTGCGACTGCTGATAGGCCTGATCTGGGTAGAATCCACCCTGACCTTGCGGCTGCATCATCTGAGGCTGGGCAAAGATATTTGGCTGTTGAGGCTGGAATCCTTGCGGATAATATACCCAATTTCCAGCGGTCATCGGTTGATGATACTGATACGGATTCACATAAGGATTTTGATAAATTCCTTGTTGTTGTTGTCCTTGAGACTGCTGATGCATACTGACCATCATTTGGGCCATGCCAAGCATGGTCTGCATGATTTGCTTCTGGTCGTTAAGAAGTTGCTCAATTTGTTTTGTTAAAAGAGCATTCTTTTCTTCCGCTTCACAGATATCTTTTTTCACTTCTTCTTTTTTAGGTTCTTCAACAGCGAGTTTTGGCTCTTCTTTTTTAGGTTCTTCATCAGCCAGCTTTGGCTCTTCTTTTGTAGGTTCCTCTTTCTTAGGTTC
>JAEYUK010000203.1 GCA_023432655.1 Pseudomonadota bacterium
CTCTTCTATGGAATATGATTTTGTGGCAGCACTTGCGAAAGATACTCCGGGAGTTTTATTGCTATCAGGTACGCCAGAGATTTTGGGACTGGCTGGCCACTATGCGCGCCTGCATCTCTTAGATCCAAACCGTTTTCACGACTTTAATCAATTCGTGGAAGAGACCACTGGTTACCGACCGATAACGGATCTCGCAAATAAGCTCATTAAAGGCGAAACTTTAAAAGCTGATGATAAAAAACTTTTGAAAACTAAAATTGGTGTCGATGTGGAAGGTCTTGATAAAGAGAAGGCCCTCCAGATGCTGGTTGATCGTCACGGAACTGGTCGGGTGTATTTTAGAAACACTCGTAAAACCATGGCGACTTATTCTGAATTTTTTCCCAAAAGGATTTTCAATGCCTATCCATTGCAATTAGGTAAGACAAAAAATCCTGAGAAAAAGCTCCTGGAATTAAAAACACTATGGCTCGCTGAATTTGTAGAAAAGCATAAAGACGATAAAACCCTCCTCATTTGTCACGATAAAGATGTCGTGGTGGATTTGGAGAAAGCTCTTCGTGATAAAACGACTGCCAGGGTGGCCTTCTTTCATTCCGGTATGAACCTTATGAACCGCGATAGGCAAGCTGCCTACTTTGCCGATCCGGAAGGAGCACAAATCCTTCTTAGTACAGAGATCGGTTCTGAAGGACGAAACTTTGAGTTTGCCCGGCACTTAATTTTGTTTGATCTTCCTAAGCTTCCCGATCTTTTGGAGCAAAGAATTGGACGTCTGGATCGGATTGGACAAAAAAATGATATTCAGATTCACGTTCCTTTTGTTGAAGGGTCAAGTGATGAGATTCTAGTTAAGTGGTACCACGAAGGCTTCAATGCTTTTGAATCATCTCCTCGCGGAGGGACTGAACTCTTTGCAACCGTCAGAGGCGAACTTGCGGGCCTTATAGAGAAGGCGGATAGCGGAGAGTATCCTTCTCAAGAACTTGGTGCTTTCCTTAAAAAAACTCAAGAGCTTCATCAAGAGATTGAGAAGAAGCTTGAAGAAGGGCAGGACCAATTAGTCGAAATCAATTCTTTCAATCATGGTAAGGCCATGGAGTTTGTTAAAGAACTTAAAGATGTGGATGAGTCCACGGATTTAAGGGACTTCATGCTGAATCTCTTTAACCGCCTGGGAGTGGACGCTGAGGATATGAATGATCCTTATACCTTCTTTATTAGACCTGGGGACAATATGTTCTTGCCGCATTTTCCAGGGCTTGAGAGCGAAGGGATGACCATTACTTTTAAAAGAGAGAATGCTCTTGCCCGTGAGGATATGACTTTTTTAACCTGGGATCATCCGATGGTGATCGGGATTATGGATTTTATTTCCTCGAAGGAAATGGGAAATGCTACTATCTCGAGTTGGAAGACCTCTTCCAAGGAACCTTTCCTCTTTGAAGGTTACTTCTTACTGAGTACAGTTGCTGATAAAAAACTTCAGCTTCAAAAGTGGTTTCCACCAACACCACTAAGAGTCCTTTTAAATGCTCAGATGCAGGATTTAACGACCAAGCTTCCGAAGAAGTTTATTGATGAGAATACGGAATCTCTGGACCAGGAAAAAAGAGCTCAGCTTAAAGACCTTCCTAAAGACTTCATCAAAGAATGTATCAAGAAAGGGAAAGAGTTATGCGTGGCCCGGGCTCGCCAGTATAAGGAAAAATTTAAAGAAGACATGCTTAAATTTATGAATGCTGAAATCGAAAGATTGGAAGCATTAAGAAAAGTGAATCCGACAGTTTCAGAAACAGAAATCCTTCTTCTTCGTTACAACCGTGACAACATGGTTAAAGCGATGGATAAGGCGGAACTATCTTTAGACTCACTTCGAATCATTATTAATTAGGAGAATTTTATGGCGATGACTGAACTTGATGACAACACGATCTTTGGAGTGATTGAAAATGAACCACTGGTCTTTATTGATTTTTATGCCTCTTGGTGTGGCTCATGCCGAATGGCCGCTCCCATGTTTTCGCGAGTAGCGGAAGAAGAAGGTGTTAAAATTTTTAAGATTGATGTTGAGAAAAATCCAAAGATAAAAGAAATGGTAGAGCTTCCAGGCCTTCCCTCTGTTGGTTGTTTTAAAAATGGTGAACCTCAGGATCTTGTGAATGTTTCTAAGGAAGAAGGCTTCCGGGAATTTCTTCAAAAGATGAAAGGATAATCTCATGGACGTTAAGGCCGTTAAAGAACTCGCCCAGAAACATACTGTGGAAGAGCTTAATAAGTTTGCTGATGAATTTGAAAATACCGGAGTTGCTCCGGTTAAGACTCAGGAAGATCCAGGAGATCAGATGAGTGATTATCTTCAGGCCGCAGAACTTCGCGCTCTCTTAGATCAAGGAATGAGTGTGAACGAAGCTCTAAGAGAGTTCTCTAAAAGAGTTCGGGGAGTTCTTTCTTGAATATTAAAATCAGACCAGGACTTTTATTTGATATTGATATCATCGCTGACTTCCAGGTCAAGATGGCGCTTGAGACTGAGAACTTAAAGCTTGATTCAGCTGTTGTAAACTTGGGAGTCTCGGCGGTGATGGATGATCCTTCCAAGGGCAAATACTGGCTTGCGGAAGTTGATAGTGAAGTCGTAGGGTGTCTACTGACGGTGCCGGAATGGAGTGACTGGAGAAATGGCACGGTTTTGTGGATTCATTCTGTTTATGTTCATCCGAGCTTTCGTCAGCATGGGGTTTATAAATCTCTTTATGCTCACTTAAAACAAATGGTCGTGGAGTCTCCGGATCTTAGGGGTCTTCGCCTTTATGTGGATAAAACCAATGATAAGGCCCAAAAAGTGTATGAAGCTTTAGGGATGTCAGGGGAGCATTACCACCTTTATGAGTGGTTAAAATCTTAAGAAATCAAATACTTAAAAAGGTTTCCCTGATAATAGTTAAAGATTAAAACTCTTGTTTAGATATCTTTAACAATTAGCCGATAAGTCTTTCATGTATTTGAGAATACTGAAGACTCTCTTATTTTTAAGCCTTCCATTTTCGGCCGTAAAGGCTGAATCGCTCAGCTATTCTGGTCGATTAGTGAATGCCAATGGCTCGGCCGTAATTGGACCTGTTCATTTAAAGTTTGATCTCGCATACACCAATAATCTTTCAACGATTCTTTGTACTCATGATAATCCAGGAGTGGATTTAATTAATGGGGTCTTTCACGCCAAATTAGATTTTGTCTGTCCATCTTCGAGTTTAAAAAGAGTTCTGGAAGAAATTCCTCTTAATAACTCGATTGCGATTCGGGTCACGGATTTAACTCAAACCCCTAGTAAAATTTATTCTTTCCAGGCACTGCATTCTGTTCCCAATTCGATTATGGCCGAGATGTCTAAGCAGTTAGTTCAAATGGGGGCGACTGATGGGCAGGTACTGACCTGGAGTGGAGGCGCGTGGGTTGCCGCCGATCCGGCGAGTACGACCAATGGAACTGTCACAAGTTTAACTGCGACTGATGGACTCTATGGTGGAACGATCACTGAGTCTGGAATCATTGGTCTGGCCGATGGTGGGGTGACTTCTCAAAACCTAAATCAAATGGGTGCGGCTCCCGGACAAGTTTTAAAATGGACACTTGCTGGATGGGCGCCAGCTCCAGACAACGACACAACACCTGCAGCGGAAACTGATCCTCTTGTTTTAAAATTTGCTCGTAGTGATATGACGGCCATGCCCATCCCGGATAATTGTGCAGCCGACGAAAAGCTTCAGTACGCTCCTGCGATGCAAACTTTTGTCTGTTCACCGATTGTTTTAAACGACAGTGCCGTTCAATCGGCAGTCGTTGCTGATGTGATTAATGATAACGAAACAGTTATGGCCCCCTCACAGAATGCCGTCTTTGATGCTTTGGCCGGAAAACAAAATGCGATTGACCAAAGTACTGATCTCACGATTAAGACTTTGAAGATCCAGACAGACGGTTCAACATGGATGGGTTTAGTTTCTCCAACGAGTTCTTCAAATAAGTTTTTCGTGCTTCCGGCGGATGATGGTTCATCTAATCAAGTATTAAAGACAGATGGAGCAGGTAATTTGGGGTGGATGGATGTGAACCCAGGAACTATTACTGGAATCACGACGACGGCCCCCTTAGCGGGATCAGGGACTTCAGGAAGTATTAACATCTCACTTTCCGCGGATAGCATAACAAATTCTCACATCTCTACGGGTGCAAGTTTCGAC